>CAVITM010000099.1:0-8515 GCA_963645455.1 Moraxellaceae bacterium
CTTAGACTCGATTGATGAGATGCGGGATATGTGGTATAACCACAAGACAAAATACGATTATGCGTCCGATTTTATGGCACACTATGAAACGGATATCGAGGCAGTTGTACAGAGGGATTTTAATCATCCATCTGTGCTCATGTATTCCATCGGCAATGAAGTGTCTGAACCTGGGGAGGAAAAAGGAATTGCAGTTGCCCATGAGCTGATCGCAAAATTTCATAGCCTGGACCGCACACGGCCGGTGACCGGTGGAATGAACTTAATGATCATTAAGAGGTCGGCGCAGCGAAAAGGAAGCTACGACAGTGAGAACGGTGGCAGGAAAGATGGCAGTGCAGAGAAGAAAACAGCTTCCATGAGCAGCACCATGTTCAATCTCATGACCTCTGTGGTAGGACCGGGAATGAACAAAGCTGCTAATGGGAAAGGTGTGGATAAGATCGCAGATCCGGTGATGGAAGCATTGGATATCAGTGGATACAATTATGCCTCCGGCCGCTATGGGCTGGAAGAAAAGAGACATCCGGATAGACTGATTTACGGAAGTGAAACATTCCCATATACGATATATGAAAACTGGCAGATGGTAAAAAAATACCCGTATCTTGCAGGTGATTTCATGTGGACAGCCATCGATTACCTTGGAGAAGCAGGAATTGGGGCATGGGCATATACTGAAGACGGCAAAGGATTTTCCAAGCCATATCCCTGGAAACTGGCAGATACCGGAGCTATTGATATCATCGGGACACCCAATGCCGAATTATTCCAGGCACAGGCAGCCTGGGATATCCTAAGAAAACCGGTGATCACCGTGTGTCCGGTCAACCATCCGGGGGCAAAACCTGCAAAGGCAGTCTGGAGAGGAACAAACGCAATGGAAAGCTGGAGCTTTGCCGGATGTGATGGCAACAAAGCAGAAGTGGAAGTATACACATCAGATGCATGGGTGGAGCTTTTTATTAATGGGAAAAAAGCAGGAAGGAAGCCGGTAAAAAAAGGAAAAGCCTTATTCAGGACAAGGTATGAGTCAGGAGTGATCTATGCCGTCGCATATGACCGAAATGGAAACAAAACAGTAGAGAACAGCCTGACCTCTGCAAAAGGAGCACTTTCCATTCGGGCAGAGGTAGAAAAAAACTGTGTAGACAGCAAGGTACGCTATGTAAACATTGCAATTGTCGGGGAAAACGGTGTCACAGAATCAAATGCAGATGTATTGCTTCATGCAGCTGTAATGGGAGGAAAGCTTCTGGCACTGGGAAGCGCAAACCCAAGAACGGAGGATTCGTTTGTGACAGGAACATACCACACATATTATGGAAAAGCGCAGGCCATTATTTTGCTGGAAAGGGAAGATGCTCCGGCAGAGCTTACGCTGGACGCGCAATCCGCCGATCATAAAATAAAATCCTGCCATCTGACGATCAGGTAGAAGGAAGTAGGAAAATGCGTGCAACACATTTAAGAACGGAATATCTGAGCGAACCTCTTGGAATAGACATCGTATCACCGCGTTTTTATTGGAACTGTGAAGATGGAAAAAAGCAGACAGCTTATCGAATCGTGGTGAAGAGTGATCAGAAAATACTGTGGGACAGTGGAAAAGTGGAGAGCGATTCTTCAATTCATATCCAGTATCAGGGCAGAGCGTTGAAAAGCCGTGAGCGCGCAGAATGGAGTGTGCAGCTCTGGGATGAAAATGGTGCTGCAGGGGAAACGGAGAGCAGCTGGTTTGAGATTGGTCTGTTAGAAGAAGCGGACTGGAGCGCAAAATGGATTGCCGGGGATTACCGTCCGAAGAAAAATGAGCGCTATCCGGTTGACTGCTTTTGCAGGGAATTTTCCTGTGGAAGGCCAGTAAAAAAAGCAAGGCTTTACATCACAGCGTGCGGACTATATGAGGCGAAAATAAACGGAAAACGTGTAGGAAAGATGCAGCTTGCGCCGGGAAGCACGGACTACAGAAAACGGATCCAGTATCAGGCTTATGATGTAACAGAACTTCTCAGTGCAGAAAATAAGATGGAAGTAGAGCTTGCGGATGGATGGTATCGGGGATCTGTTGGATGCTTTGGATTTACGAATGTGTTCGGACGTCAGACAGCACTGCTTGCACAGCTTGAGCTTATATATGAGGATGGTACAAAAGAAACCATCGTTACAGATACCGATTGGAAATGGTCAAATGACGGTGCGGTTCGTTTCGCAGATTTAAAAGACGGCGAGTTGGTCGATGCTTCCATGCATGCAGCCTATGGGAAAAAGGCAATTCTGGCAGGCAAAGCAAAGGTTCCATGTCCGACGGCTTCCGACAATGTGATGCCAGTGATCAAAGAGCAGTTTAAACCAAAGCTGCTTTCTACACCATCAGGGAAAACAGTGCTGGATTTCGGACAGAATCTGGCGGGCTTTTTGCAGTTTCAGGTAAAAGGTAAAAAAGGAACAAAAATCCATATCCTGCTAGGAGAGATTTTGGATGAGCAGGGCGAGTTTACCCAGAAAAATATGCAGGAGCAGAAACCAGTGAGAGAAATTGGAAAGCTAAACACCATGCTTTTGATCACAGGCAACGCTGCTAAAATTCATGGGGAAAAACAGCCGACACCAAAACAGGAGATTCGGTTTATCTGTTCAGGTGAAGAAGATTTTTATCAAACGAAATTTGCAGTATTTGGCTTTCGCTATGCACTTGTAGAGACGAATCTTGCGATTGTACCGGAGCAGTTTACGGCGCTTGCCGTGTACTCCGATATGGAACAGACAGGGGAATTTTCCTGCTCTAATATGAAAGTGAACCAGCTTTTTTCCAATACTATGTGGAGCATGAAAAGCAATTTTCTGGATGTTCCGACCGACTGTCCGACCAGGGAGCGGCTGGCATGGACAGGGGATGCGCAGATTTTTTTTAAAACAGCATCCTACCTCATGGATACGGCATCTTTCTATCATAAGTGGATGAAAGATCTGTATGACGGGCAGTTTGCAAATGGTAAAATCTCAGCTGTGGTGCCATATAGTGGCGCATCCATGCTCTATGACAATACCGGCGGCAGTGTTGGCTGGGGAGATTGTGCGGTACTGCTGCCCTATCGTTTTTGGAAATGGTATCAGGATGATGCTGCACTGGAACAGTTCTATCCGTTGATGCGCGGCTATGCAATGTTTATGATAGATAACTGTGGTTACAAAAAGAAACGCATGGCAAAACAGAATCCATATCACAAGTATGTCTACGAAAAGGGAGTGCAGCTTGGTGAATGGTTAGAACCGGAGGAGTTTCAGGATAAGATCGGGGCTGGAATGAAAGAACTGCATACCGAGGAGGCAACGGCATATCTTTCCTATACAATGGAGCATATGAAAGAAGCAGCAAAGGCTTTGGGAAAGACAGCAGATGCCAAGCTTTTTGCTGAGTATGCGAATGGCGCGAAGAACGCTTACCGATATATGTTTCTGGACAGGCAGATTCCAGACACGGACAGACAGGCAAAACTGGTGCGACCGCTGGCTTTTGACCTTCCGACAGAGGAACAGAGAGCAGCGCTGGAGCGGAGATTGGAGCAGGCGGTAGAAAAACGGGAATGCCGGATCGCAACGGGTTTTCTGTCAACACCTTTTATTCTGGATGTGCTTACCAAAGCCGGGCGTGCAGACCTTGCCTACCGTATGCTTGAGAATGAGAAAGCACCGGGATGGCTTTATCAAGTGGACCAGGGAGCAACAACGATCTGGGAGAACTGGGAAGGAACAGTGAGTCACAATCACTATTCACCGGGAGCTGTCTGTAAGTGGATGTTTGATACGATCTGTGGAATCCGTTCGAACAGAGAAAATCATTTTCTTATTTGTCCGATACCGGGAGGAAGTTTTGCACATGCAAAAGCCTCCTGGCACAGCATGTATGGGACTGTGACCTCGGGCTGGACGAAGGAAGACGGTGGAATTCGTTATACTATAGAAATTCCACCAAATTGTACCGCAGAGGTTAAATTGCCAAGCGGGGAAAACCGACAACTGGAAGCAGGCAGGTATGAGTTATGATAAAGTTAGCAGAGATTTTTCAGAATAAAATGACATTGCAGAGGGGAAAGAAGATCTGTCTATGGGGCCAAAGCGATACTGAAGAGAACGTGACCGTGGCATGGAATGAGTCCATAATCTGTGAGACGGTGGTTCCATCCGGAAAATTCCGATTGGAGCTTCCGCCTATGGAAGCAGCAGAAGATGGTGTGCTGACCGTCACAACAAAAATGCAGCAGCTGCTATTTGAACAGGTTGACATCGGAGAAGTGTGGATCGCCGGTGGACAGAGCAATATGGAGTTTCTGTTGAAATATGACAGAGACAGCGAGGCCATGATAAGCGAAGCTTCGGATGAGCATTTCCGTTTTTATGATGTGGGAGAGTATGCATTTGAAGGGGAGCGCGCGCTTGGAATGAAGGACGGAAGTCACTGGGACAGATGGGTTACCTACAATCCGGAAGATGCGCCTTATTTTTCCGCAGTGGGAACTTATTTTGCATTAAAGCTCAGAAAAAGTCTCGGTGTGCCGGTAGCTGTCGTGGGCTGCAACTGGGGTGGAACATCAGCCTCTGCCTGGGTAGAGAAGGGCGTACTTCGTGCCGATCCAAAGCTTTCCATTTTTACAGACCGGTTCGACCGGGCTGTTCGGAATATTAATCTGGAAAAATACAAAAAGAAAATGGAAAAATCCTACGCTTATGCACAGAATCCGAAAGTCATGGAGGAAGTTGATAAGCGGATGAAAAATGAAATTAGGAAGAGTCCGGGACTTCTCACAAGAATTGCTGGGAAAATAATTGTGGCGACTTATAGGATGGGACCCTATAGCGAGAACCGACCGGGTGGTCTTTATGAAACCATGCTTCTGAAAATTGCGGGATATGCAGCTGCAGGTTTTCTGTGGTACCAGGGAGAAACTGATTACAAGGATGCTGATATTTATGACCTGCTGCTACAGGAGGTTATCAGAGGCTTTCGCAGGGAATGGGGAGATGCAGAGGCTGACATGGCGTTCCTTCTGGTGCAGCTCACATCCTATGAGGGCTGGAAAGAGTGCTCCGGTGAGAATTATCATGTGATCAGGCAGATGCAGCAAAGGGAGATATCTCGGATGCGTTTTGTTTGGTAGCAGAAGGAAAAAGGGCGAAAAATGGGAGAAATCCCTCTGAAAAAATCAGTGTTGCAGCAAAAACAGAAGGAAATTGCGTAATTCTGACTTCCGATGTGCTTGACCAGGTAAATAGGGAACTGTGGCTATCCTTTGCCTACCGTCCATATTGCCCAATGAAGCTTTTTTCAAAAGCCGGAATGGCAGCAAGACCACAGGAGCCAATACACGTAATGATATGACGATTATGCCTCCGTTTTTGCACTTGGTTTTGTACAGCACCAAGCCTTTACAAGCAAAAAAATAAATGCTAATATAAAGGCTAGGTCATTATGACAAAGCATGTGTCACAAAGACACGAATCATAAAAGGAGGATATACCAATGCCCAGAGCAAAACAGTCAATGGATGGTAATACCGCTGCCGCTCATGTAGCTTATGCCTACACCGAAGTAGCTGGTATCTATCCGATCACACCGTCTTCTCCCATGGCTGATACCGTAGATCAGTGGTCAGCTTCTGGCTTGAAGAACATTTTTGGCAATACCGTCAAGGTCGTAGAGATGGAGTCTGAGGCCGGCGCAGCAGGTACCGTACATGGTTCCCTTGCAGCTGGTGCCCTGACCACTACCTTTACCGCTTCACAGGGATTATTGCTGATGATCCCCAACATGTACAAGATCGCAGGTGAGAATTTACCTTCTGTATTCCATGTATCTGCACGTACCGTATCTTCACACGCACTGAACATTTTCGGTGATCACAGTGACGTATACGCTTGCCGTCAGACCGGTTTCGCTATGTTAGCAGAGACCAACCCTCAGGAGGTTATGGATTTAAGCCCCGTTGCACACTGTGCAGCATTAGAGGGCAAGGTTCCTTTCTTAAACTTCTTCGATGGATTCCGTACCTCTCACGAGATCCAGAAGATCGAGAAGTGGGATTATGAAGATCTGAAGGATATGTGCCCTATGGACGCTGTCAAGGAGTTCCGTGATCATGCACTGAATCCGGAGCATCCCGCAGCACGTGGTTCTCACGAGAATGGTGATGTTTTCTTCCAGCATCGTGAGGCATGCAACGGCTTCTATGATGCACTTCCCGCAGTTGTTGAGAAGTACATGAAGAAAGTCAATGAGAAGCTGGGTACCGATTATGATCTGTTCAACTACTATGGTGCAGCAGATGCTGACCGCGTGATCATCGCCATGGGCTCTATCTGCGACGTAGCTGAGGAAGTCATCGATTATCTGACCGCTAAGGGTGAGAAGGTCGGCTTGATCAAGGTTCGTCTGTATCGTCCCTGGTCTTCACAGGCTATCTTAAAGGTATTACCTAAGACTGTAAAGAAGATCGCTGTATTAGACAGAACCAAGGAGCCCGGATCTTTAGGCGAGCCCTTATTCCTGGATGTAGCTACCACACTGCGTGAGGCTGGCTTAAATGACATCATCTTAACAGGCGGACGTTACGGCTTAGGATCAAAGGATACTCCTCCTTCATCTGTATTCGCTGTATACAAGGAGCTGGAGAAGGATGCTCCCAAGGCTCGTTTCACCATCGGTATCGTTGATGATGTGACAGGCCTGAGCTTACCTGAGGTGAAGCCTGCGCCCATTACTTCTGCAGCAGGCACCAAGGAGTGCAAGTTCTGGGGTCTCGGCGGAGATGGTACTGTAGGTGCCAACAAGAACTCTACCAAGATCATCGGTGACCACACAGACAAATATATCCAGGCATACTTCCAGTATGACTCTAAGAAGACCGGTGGTGTTACCATTTCCCACTTACGTTTTGGTGACAACCCCATTAAGAGCCCTTACTACATCAACCAGGCTGACTTCGTAGCATGCCACAATCCTGCATATGTGATCCAGGGCATGAAGATGGTTCAGGATGTAAAGCCGGGCGGAGTATTCATGATCAACTGCCAGTGGACAGATGAAGAGCTTGATCATCATCTGAACGCAGAAGCTAAAAAATATATCGCTGACAACAACATTCAGTTATACACCATCAACGCCATCGACAAGGCTATCGAGATCGGTATGGGCAAGAGAACCAATACCATCCTTCAGTCTGCATTCTTCAAATTAGCAGACGTTATGCCGATCGACGATGCCATCGAGTTCATGAAGCAGGCAGCAAAGAAGTCTTACTCTAAGAAGGGTGATGCTGTCGTAGAGATGAACTACAAGGCAATTGATGCCGGTGTAGACGCTGTACATAAGGTAGAGATCCCTGATTCATGGAAGAATCCGGCTCCCGATGCTCCCAAGGCAGAGAAGACCGGTCGTCCGGAAGTTGTAGAGATGGTCAACAAGCTTCTCGATCCCATCGCAAAGATGGATGGAGACAGCCTGCCGGTATCTGCATTCAAGGGTATCGAGGATGGCCAGTTCCAGACTGGTGCTTCTGCATACGAAAAGCGTGGTACAGCCGTTACTGTTCCTGAGTGGGATGCAGAAAAATGTATTCAGTGTAACAACTGTGCATTTGTATGCTCACATGCTACCATTCGTCCGTTCTTACTGAGCGACGACGAGGTAAAGGCAGCTCCTTCCAACATCAAGTTAGCAGATATGAAGCCCAAGGCTGGCGAGTACAAGTACACCATGAGCGTATCTCCGTTAGACTGTATGGGATGCGGCGAGTGTATCACTGTCTGCCCGACCAAGGCCATCGCTATGGTTCCTCAGGAGTCACAGGCAGCAGAGCAGCCGGTATTCGACTACTTAGTAGCAAACGTAGGCAAGAAGGATGTAGGACTTTCCGATACTACACCGAAGGGTTCACAGTTCAACCAGCCGCTGCTTGAGTTCTCAGGCTCTTGTGCAGGATGTGCTGAGACCTCTTACGCTAGACTGATTACTCAGCTGTTTGGTGAGCAGATGTATATCTCCAACGCAACCGGATGCTCATCTATCTGGGGCAACCCGGCAGCTACTTCACCTTATACCGTAAACAAGGATTCCAAGAAGGGACCTGCATGGTCTAACTCACTGTTCGAGGACAATGCTGAGCATGGTCTTGGTATGGAAGTTGGACAGAAGTATCTGCGTGAGATGGCGATCGCATCTGCAAAGGCTTGTGCAGAGTCAGACAAGGCATCTGCAGAGCTGAAGGCTGCATTTGACAAGTTTATGGAGACCAAGGACAGCACCAAGGCAAACGTAGAGCCTACCAAGGCACTGGTTGCTGAGTTAGAGAAGGCTGCTGCAGCCGGATGCCCGGATGCAAAGGCTGCCATCGACAAGAAGGATTACCTTGGAAAGAAATCTGTATGGATCTTCGGTGGTGACGGATGGGCATATGATATCGGTTTCGGTGGATTAGACCATGTACTTGCTTCTGGTGAGAACGTAAACGTTATGGTA
>CAVITM010000100.1:0-8415 GCA_963645455.1 Moraxellaceae bacterium
CGGTTTTTTTGTGCTGTTCTACCTGATCTTTTTGGTGATCATGGGATTGCCGGTACTTACCATGGAACTTGCAGTGGGAAGAGCCAGTAGAAAGAGTGCGGTGCAGGGCTATCAGGAGCTGGAAAAACCAGGAAGCAAGTGGCATTTGCACGGCTATGTCGCGATTTTTGGCTGTTATATGCTGATGATGTATTACACTACGGTATCTGGTTGGATGATCTCCTATTTCTTCAAGTTTTTGACCGGAAGCTTTACTTCCGGCATGACCACAGAAGAGACAGGCAGTGTATTTTCCTCTTTGCTGGCCAATCCCATTGAAATGGGAATCTGGATGGTGCTGACAGTAGTCGTTGGCTTTCTGGTATGCAGCAGAGGTCTGCAAAATGGTCTTGAAAAAATCAGCAAGTTCATGATGATCGCGCTGCTTCTTTTAATTATTGTGTTGGCGGGCCACAGCTTTACCTTATCCGGAGCCGCAGAGGGACTTTCCTTTTATTTGATTCCCAACCTGGATACAGTAAAAGAAGTGGGCATCGGAACTGTCATTTCCGCAGCCATGAACCAGTCTTTCTTTACTTTGAGTCTTGGTGTGGCTGCGATGGAAATTTTCGGAAGTTACATGGGAAAAGAGCATTCTCTGGCAGGAGAGGGCGCGAGAATCTGCGCATTGGATACCTTTGTGGCTTTGATGGCTGGTGTGATTATTTTCCCGGCCTGCTTTAGTTATGGAGTAGAGGCAGGAGCCGGCCCGCAGCTCATCTTCATCACACTGCCCAATGTCTTTGTCAACATGTCAGGCGGCAGAATTTGGGGAACATTGTTTTTCTTATTTATGACCTTTGCCAGCTTCTCTACCGTCATTGCGGTTCTTGAAAATATCATCTCTTTTGCCATGGATATGTTTGGCTGGAGCAGAAAAAAGGCAGCTGTCGTTAACTGCATCATCCTCTTGATCGCAAGCCTTCCCTGTGTACTGGGATATAATGTGTGGAGCGATTTGCATCTGATTGGCGGACGTGACGTATTAGACAGCGAGGACTTTATCGTAAGCAATTTACTTTTGCCGCTGGGTTCTTTGGTTTATCTGCTGTTTTGCGTGACAAAATGGGGATGGGGCTTTGATCAATATCTTGCCGAAGCGAACACCGGAAAAGGACTGAAAATTGCAAAGCGGTTAAAGCCGTATTTTCAGTTTATCCTTCCGATTTTGATTCTGATTATTTTAATCAGTGGGTTGTTACCTAGTGCGTAAGGATTGTGCGTAAGTACGTGACGGGAATATGCTTCCCGAATGTAACTGGAACGAGGTACGAGTGAACAGTTACTAAAATTTGACCGGTAAAGCGTATAAGTGCTATAATCCTTGCGGAGCTTACGCGAAGCGAATAAAAAGGAGCTACAGTGAAATGAGTAAAGAATATATGATGGGAAACGGAGCCATTGCGCTGGGTGCACTGGCAGCCGGCGTGAATCTCGTAGCCGGATATCCCGGCACACCGTCTTCGGAGATTATCGAGACAGTGGCCAAGCATCCGAGAGAGGGACTGCATATTGAGTGGTCCGTCAATGAAAAGGCTGCCATGGAGGTGGCAGCAGCCGCAGCTTATAGCGGTGCCCGTGCGCTGGTGACCATGAAGCAGGTAGGACTGAATGTGGCGTCCGATCCGCTGATGTCATTAGCTTATGTAGGAGTAAAGGGCGGCATGGTGGTCGTGTCTGCGGATGATCCGGGACCTATTTCCTCCCAGACGGAGCAGGATACGAGAAGATTTGCCGAATTTGCCCGCATTCCTGCCTTTGATCCCACCTCTCCCGAGGAAGCTTATCGGATGATTCAGGACGCCTTTGATTATTCGGAAAAATATCACACGCCGGTGCTGTTTCGTCCTACGACCCGCATCTGTCATGCCTATGCCAACATCGATGTACCGGAGACTTTTACCGGACACGAGTTTGAAGGCTTTGTAAAGGATTCAAAAAAATGGGTGATTTTCCCCCGGTTGTCCTTTATGAACCATGCCATGATTGAAAAACGAAACGTCGAGATCGGAGATGTTTTTTCAAAGACAGTATATAATGAAAGTTCTCTCGCTTCTGCCGATTGCAAACAGGCTGTATTTACCGGCGGAGTCAGTGATGCATATGCAAAAGAGGTGCTGAGGGACCACCCCGAGGTGAAGCGGGTGCGCATCGGCACACCTTATCCATTCCCGGAGCAGTTTGTATTAGACGCGCTCCAGGGCGTGGAAGAGGTGCTTGTATTAGAAGAGCTGAGCCCTTTTATCGAGGAAAAACTGCTGCAGCTATGTGGAAAGCATCAGCTGTCCATCAAAATCAAAGGCAAGCTGACGGGAGATGTGCCGGCCAGCGGCGAGAATTCCTATGAATCAGCAAAAGGGATCCTCGGTGCCTTCCTTGGTCTGTCCCTTACGGATTCTGCCACCGAGACCACAGATGCCCCGGCGCTTCCCGTGCGGCCGCCGGTGCTGTGTGCAGGCTGCCCCCACCGCGCTTCCTTCTATGCGGTGAAGCAGGCGATGAAAGGGAAAAAAAGCTATTTTTGCGGAGATATCGGATGCTACACGCTGGGCAATGCGATGCCCCTGGATATGTGTGATACCTGCCTGTGTATGGGCGCCGGTGTCACCATGGCACAGGGCTTCCACTGGTCAGATCCCCGGATGGAGGGCGCAGCCTTCGCGTTTATCGGTGATTCCACCTTTTTTGCTTCCGGTATCACCGGCGTTGTGAATGCAGTATATAATGAAGCGAATATCGTCGTCTGTGTGCTGGACAATTCCACCACTGCCATGACCGGACATCAGCCTCATCCCGGTACGGGACGCAATATGATGGGGGACATCGTAGAAAAGGTCAGCATCGAGGCGATTTTAAAAGGCATCGGCCTGGAATTTGTACGCACGGTGGATCCGCTGGATCTGCAGACTTCCGTGGCAGTTGTGCAGGAAGCAGCAGCGAAGAATGGCGTCAAGGCCATCATTTTCAAATCACCCTGCATCGCCATCGCAAAGAGTACAAAAAAAGCTGCTATTTCAGAGAAGTGCATCGGCTGTGGCAAATGTATCCGTGAGATTGGTTGTCCGGCTATCGTAAAAGTGGACGGCAAGGTCACCATCGATCAGAATCTGTGTACCGGATGCGGTCTGTGCACGCAGATCTGCCCGGTGACCGCGATTGATGTATTAGATTAGGAAAGGCGGATACAACTATGAATAAGGATATTTTAATCTGCGGCGTCGGCGGTCAGGGAACGGTGCTGGCCTCCAAGCTCATCGCCGCAGCAGCCATGGAGGAGGGCAATGTGGTCCACTCTGCAGAGACCATCGGTATGGCCCAGAGAGGCGGTTCGGTGACCAGCCATGTGCGCATCGGAGAGGCATATTCTCCGCTGATTCCCCAGGGAAGCTGTGATCTGATCTTATCGTTTGAGCCTGCGGAGGCAGTGCGAAGCCTTCCTTATTTAAAAAAGGATGGCTGTGTGATCGTCAATGCGGCCCCCGTCAAGCCCACGACAGAATCCCTGCAGGATACCGGCTATGACGGCAGGGAGATGCTGGCATATTTGGAGAAAAAGACCCAGGTGATCGTGGTGGATTCCGCTCCCCTGTGTGAGCAGCTGGGCAGCAGCAAATATTTAAATGTGTTACTGCTGGGAGTGGCAGCAGGCGCCGGTGCCCTTGGCATCCAAAAGGAGACACTGCTGCAGCAGATTCGCAGCCGCGTGCCCCAGAAGTTTGTAGAGAACAACCTTCTCGCTTTTGAAAAAGGTTACGAGTACGCATCGAAATAGAAGAAAGGATAGGAACCATGCAGTTAAATGAGACACAGCTGGCACAGGTCGATGCCCAGATCAAGCGTCTGACCGCCGGCGACAATTATTATGGAAATCAATACCGTGCCCTTGGGATCAGCGGTGTATCCAGCCAGGAGGAGTTTGAGGCGCTGCCTTTTTCCAGCAAGGATGACCTGCGCAATGCTTATCCCCTGGGCATTCAGGCAGTCCCGGACGAGGAGATCGTCCGCATTCATTCCTCTTCCGGCACCACCGGCAAGCCCGTCATCATCCCTTATACCGCCAAGGATGTAGACGACTGGGCCACCATGTTTGCCAGATGCTATGAGACGGCAGGCATTACAAAAAAAGATCGTATCCAGATCACACCGGGCTACGGTCTGTGGACCGCCGGCATCGGCTTCCAGCTGGGCTGTGAAAAGCTGGGCGCTATGGCGATTCCCATGGGACCGGGCAATACCGACAAGCAGCTGCAGATGATGGTCGATCTGCAATCCACCGTCATCACAGCGACTTCCTCCTATGCCCTGCTTTTGTCTGAGGAGATTGAAAAGAGAGGCATGCGGGATCAGATCAGCCTGAAAAAGGGTGTGATCGGATCTGAGCGCTGGAGTGAAAAGATGCGCGCCAGCATCCGTGATGGACTGGGAATCGAGCTGTTTGATATTTACGGTCTGACAGAGATCTACGGCCCCGGCATCGGCATCAACTGTCCGGGAGAGACGGCCATTCATTACTGGGATGATTATATTTACATCGAGATCATTGATCCCAATACCGGAAAGGTACTGCCGGACGGCGAGGAAGGCGAGATCGTTATCACCACCCTCGTCAAGGAGGGCGCGCCCCTGATCCGTTTCCGGACCCATGATATTTCCCGAATCGTGCCGGGCACCTGCAATTGTGACAGGTGTAAAAAATATCCCCGCATCGATATCATCAAGGGCAGAAGTGATGACATGTTTAAAGTTCATGGCGTCAACATGTTCCCCAGTCAGGTGGAGGAGCTTCTCTCACAGGTGGATGGCGTTTCCAGCGAGTACAACATCAACATCGCCCATGATGAGTCAAAGAACCGTGATGTGATGCTTCTGACCTGTGAGGCAGAGGGTCGGGTAGAATTTGACCAGGCAGCCATCAAGATTCGGGAGCTGTTCAAATCAAAGATCGGCGTAACACCCAAGATCACCGTGGTTCCCTTGGGAACACTGCCTCGTTCTGAGAAAAAAACGAAGCGTGTCATTGATCATAGAGAGTGTTAAAAAGCAAAAAATTAGATAAAAATAACAAAGAAATGCTCTTGATTTTTTAATAAATTCTGCTATATTCATATCTGTTACGTTGAGATCCTTCGCTGCGAATTGCAGCGTTTATGAGCAAGGAGGTCGCAGGATGGCCGCACAATATGTAGTAGATATGACCCATGGAAACGAGACAAAGCTGTTGCTTTCTTTCACCATGCCGATGCTGGTGGGCAATATTTTCCAGCAGTTTTATAATATGGTAGATTCGGTGATCGTTGGCCGGTTTGTAGGCACCAATGCGTTGGGAGCAGTAGGCTCTGTGGGCAGTATTTTGTTTTTGTTTTTCTCCCTTTGCATGGGTCTGGGATCCGGTATCGGAATCCTGATCTCCCAGTATTTTGGTGCGGGAAAGCATGAACAGGTAAAAAAGGCGGTGGGCAACTCCATCTATATCACCCTGGCGGCCGGACTTCTCATGAGTGTTTGCGCCATTGTGCTGGCAAAACCGATTCTTCAGCTGATGCAGACGCCGGCGGAGACCTATGCGGATGCGCTGACTTACATGCGCATCGTAGGCGGCTTCACCATCGTTGTGGCAGGGTATAATACCATATCCGCAGAGCTGCGGGCGCTGGGTGATGCCAAGACGCCGCTGATCTTTCTTGTGGTGGCCAGCGTGCTCAATGTGGGACTGGATCTGCTCTTTGTGGTTCCGCTGCAGATGGGCGTGGCAGGCGCGGCCTGGGCCACTGTGATCGCGCAGTTTTTTTCCATGCTGGGATCCATTATTTTCGGATACAAGAAAAACGAATATCTGCGGATCCAGCAACGCCACATGAGTTTCGATACGAATATTATAAAAAGAAGCTTTCAGATCGGTATCCCGGTGGCTGCCCAGAATGCGCTGATCGCATTTTCCTGTGTGGCACTGCAGAGCGTTGTCAACCGCTACGGCGCTACCGTCATGGCGGCCTATACTGCCACCGGACGGGTGGAGAGCCTCGTCCAGCAGCCCTACAATTCGCTGGCGCTGGCGGTATCGACTTTTTCCGGACAGAATGCAGGCGCCGGCCTTTATGACCGGGTGCGCACCGGCATGAAAAAGAGCGTCTGGCTGGCAGCATGGTTCAGTGTGCTGATGGTAGTGATCATGTGGCTGTTTGGAGAGCAGATCGTCGGGGTCTTTGTAGAGGATGCCGAGGTGATCCGGATCGGCGCAAAGGGACTGCGGATCACCAGCACTATGTATTTTGGACTTGGTCTGATCTATGTGCTGCGTGGTGTGTTAAACGGCGTCGGAGATGCGGTATTTGCCATGATCAATGGCTTTACCGAGGTGGTTGGACGTATCGGTTTTGCCCTTTTATTTATGATGATCCCCGGGATCGGCATGTGGGGCGTATGGTATACGAACGGTTTGACCTGGGCGATCACCGCTCTGGTTAATGTGGTCCGTATTCTCGGGGGAAACTGGGTGACAAAGGCGGTCGTTACAAAGAATGCGACTGTAAAATAGAATAAAAACGGGAGGAATGGCATGACACGAGAAAAAGTCATCGTGATTGATTTCGGCGGCCAGTACAATCAGCTGGTAGCACGCCGTGTCCGGGAGTGCAATGTATATTGCGAGATTTATTCCTACAAGACGGATCTGGAGAAGATTCGCCAATTAAATCCCAAGGGCATCATCTTAACCGGCGGCCCCAACAGCTGCTACGAGCCTGGGGCACCGACCTGTACAAAGGAGCTGTTTTCCCTTGGCGTTCCGGTGCTTGGCTTGTGCTATGGCGCACAGCTGATGATGCATGTGCTGGGAGGCACTGTAGAAAAGGCGCCGGTGCGGGAGTACGGCAAAACAAAGGTTTCGCTGGATACAGCTTCTCCGCTGTTTATAGGGATTGAGGCAGAGACCATCTGCTGGATGAGCCATTTTGATTATATTTCAAAAATCGCTCCGGGCTTTACCACCGTGGCACATACCGCTGACTGTCCGGTGGCAGCCGCCCAGGATGCTGCGAAACAGCTCTATGCTATCCAGTTTCATCCGGAGGTGCTGCATACCGTTTACGGCAAGGAGATGCTGCGCAACTTTGTGATCGGTATCTGTGGATGCGCCGGTGACTGGCGCATGGATTCCTTCGTGGAGCAGTCGATTCGCTCCATCCGCGAAAAGGTGGGAGACGGAAAAGTGCTGCTGGCGCTTTCCGGTGGAGTGGATTCCTCTGTAGCTGCAGGCCTTTTGTCCCGCGCCATTGGCAAGCAGCTGACCTGTGTGTTCGTTGACCACGGCCTTCTCCGCAAAAATGAGGGCGATGAGGTGGAGTCAGTCTTTGGCGCAGGCGGTATGTTTGATTTGAATTTCATCCGTGTCAATGCAAGAGAACGGTATTATCAAAAGCTGGCCGGCGTCAGTGAGCCGGAGCGCAAGCGCAAGATCATTGGTGAAGAGTTCATCCGTGTCTTCGAAGAAGAAGCCAAAAAAATCGGAGCAGTGGATTTCCTGGCACAGGGCACCATCTATCCGGATGTGGTAGAATCCGGTCTCGGCGGCGAATCCGCAGTGATCAAGTCCCACCACAATGTGGGCGGTCTGCCGGAGTATGTGGATTTCAAGGAGATCATCGAGCCCCTTCGTGATCTGTTCAAGGATGAGGTACGTGCAGCCGGTCTGGAGCTGGGTATTCCGGAGCAGTTAGTTTTCCGTCAGCCATTCCCGGGCCCCGGCCTGGGCATCCGTATCATCGGCGAGGTCACAGCAGACAAGGTTCGCATCGTTCAGGACGCAGACGCGATCTATCGCGAAGAGGTGGACGCAGCAGCCGCTGCCTACCGCGCCGACCACGGCGAAAACCCCTCCTGGCTGCCCAACCAGTACTTCGCTGCCCTGACCAACATGCGTTCCGTGGGTGTCATGGGTGACGAGCGCACCTACGACTACGCCATTGCGCTTCGCGCCGTCAACACCATCGACTTCATGACAGCCGAAGCCTCCGAGCTTCCCTTCGCCGTTCTGCAAAAGGTCATGAGCCGCATCATCAACGAGGTGAAAGGCGTCAACCGCGTACTGTACGATCTGACCAGCAAACCCCCCGGAACGATTGAGTTTGAGTAGACCACGAGTGGCTTAGAGCTCAACCCCGCAAATCCAGTATTTTCAAGGCCTGAGGCCGTGTGAAATTGCACGGCTTCAGGTCTTTTTTTGGTGATCGCTTCTAAAATGATTCTATTTTTCTAAAAAAAACAGAAGCAAAACAACTCCAAAACAAAGTCCGATTCTGCTTTTTCGTTTTTATTTCCCTTGGATTTTAGAAAATAAAATATTTTTTCTGTGATTTAGTAATGAGCATTTTTTTATCC
>CAVITM010000101.1:0-8343 GCA_963645455.1 Moraxellaceae bacterium
ATGGAGGGTTCTCCGGCGCAGCAGGTGGGGATTGAAGACGGTGATACCATCGTAAAGCTGGGACATCAAACCATTCATTTTTACCGGGAGATCAGTGTCTATACATATTTTCACAGTGGAGAGACCATCGAGGTGACCTGGGAGCACGAGGGAGAGCGCCACACTGCATCCGTGACACCCACCTATGATGAGGAGAGCGGACGATATCTGATTGGTTTTCAGGGCAGCATCGGCAGAGTCAAAGCATCGCCTCTTCGGGTGCTGCGCTACAGCTTTTATGAGGTGGGCTATTGGATTTCCACCACGATCCAGAGCCTTGGAAAGCTTGTGACCGGTCAGCTGAACGTAAATGATCTGTCCGGTCCGGTAGGTATCGTAAAATCCATCGGAGATACCTATACCCAGAGCAAAGCGGATGGCATCTTCTATGTATTTTTAAATATGCTCAATATGGCGATTCTGTTATCTGCCAACCTGGGCGTGATGAATCTGCTGCCGCTTCCGGCTTTGGACGGAGGAAGACTTTTGTTTTTTATTATCGAAGCGATCCGCGGCAAACGAATCGATCCGCAAAAAGAGGGCATGGTGCATTTTGTCGGTCTCATTGTTTTGATGATTCTGATGGTTGTGGTGATGGGAAATGATATTCGAAAGCTATTCATTTAAATTGATGAGGTGATACATATGAGAATGCACACAAGAACGGTTCAGATCGGTGATCGGGTGATTGGCGGTGATCATCCCATTCTGATCCAGTCTATGACAAATACAAAAACACAGGACGTAAACGCAACTGTGGCCCAGATTCTTGCGCTGGAGCAGGCGGGCTGTGAGATCATCCGCTGTGCCGTGCCGGATCAGACGGCAGCCGCAGCGTTGGGAGAGATCAAAAAACAGATTCATATTCCGCTGGTTGCAGATATTCATTTTGACTATCGTCTTGCCATCGCAGCGATGGAAAACGGTGCGGATAAGATTCGGATCAATCCGGGAAACATCGGAGACAGGTCCCGGATCAAGGCTGTGGTGGATTGCGCAAAAGAGCGGGGAATTCCCATCCGTGTCGGTGTCAACAGCGGTTCACTGGAAAAGCATCTGATTGAAAAATATGGCGGCGTGACAGCAGAGGGACTGGTGGAGAGCGCACTGGATAAGGTAGGGATCATCGAGGATCTTGGATATGACAATCTGGTGATCAGCATCAAATCCTCCGATGTACAAATGTGTGTCCGGGCTCATGAGCTGATTGCGAAAAAAACCGATCATCCGCTGCATGTGGGCATCACAGAAGCCGGCACACTGATGCGTGGAACAGTGAAATCCTCCATCGGTCTGGGGCTGATCCTCTCCCAGGGAATCGGTGATACGATTCGTGTATCCCTGACCGGCTCTCCCATAGATGAGATCAAATGCGCCCGGATGATTTTAAAGACGCTGGGACTGCGGAAGGGCGGTATCGAAGTGGTTTCCTGTCCCACCTGCGGACGCACCCAGATCGATCTAATTTCCCTGGCTGGCCGGGTAGAGCAGCTGGTGGAAAATTATCCCTATGATCTGAAGGTTGCCGTGATGGGATGTGTAGTCAATGGCCCCGGGGAAGCTCGTGAGGCAGATCTTGGGATTGCAGGCGGCATCGGTGAGGGACTATTGCTTCGTCATGGCGAGATTATAAAAAAGGTGCCGGAGCAGGCACTGCTTGCCACATTAAAAGAGGAACTGGATCATTGGGGTGAAAGATAGTGTCAAAAGCTTTTTTTGATGTATTTCCGACGCTTCAGGTAGAATCAGATATCAAGGGATTGCTTGGCAATGCCACCATCGAAAAGGTCAGCACCAATCATGCCAAGACGATTTACCGGATCTACCTAAGCAGCACGAGACTGATTCCGAAAAAATATATATTTATGCTGGAGAAGGAGATTCATAAACAGATCTTTGGAAGCAGAGAACTGCTTGTAAAGATCCGGGAGCAGTTTTCTTTGTCTGCCCAGTATACGCCCAAAGCATTGCATTCGGTTTATGAAGACAGCATCCGTCTGGAATTAAAGGAATATTCTGCGATTCTTTGCAGCCTGTACAAAAGTGCATCTTTTGATTTCTCCGATGATAGGCATCTTTGTGTGACGCTGCCGGATACCGTGCTTGCAAAGGAGCGTGGCGAAGAGCTGATCGATCTTTTGGGGCGGATCTTTTGTGACCGGTGCGGCTGCCAGCTGATCATTGACCTGGCATATCGCGAGAAGAAGAGCAATGAGCACCGGGCAGAGGCTGATGAAAAAATTGCCCGCACGGTACAGCAGATCGTACAGAACGCTTCATTACATGAGCAAAATAAGGAAGCGGACGAGACGCTGCTGATCTCTGACTCCGACAAAAAGCAAACTCCCAAAAAACAAAATAAAGCATATCAGGAGCCTCCGGAAAAGAAAAAAGATTCCTTTGTACGCAAGAAAAATGATAATCCCAATGTGGTATATGGTCGTGATTTTGAGGAGGAGGAGCTGGCCATTGCCCAGATCCAGGGCGAGATCGGAGATGTGGTGATCCGCGGCAAGATCACAGCCACTGATGAGCGTGCTATTCGCGGCGAGAAAACCATTCTTTTTCTTACGGTTACGGATTTTACCGATACCATGGTGGTTAAGCTGTTCACGAAAAATGAAGATCTGGACCGGCTGCGGGGCGAGCTAAAGACTGGCACATTTATTAAGCTAAAAGGTGTGGCTGCTCTGGATAAATTTGATCATGAGCTGACCATCGCATCCATTATGGGCATTAAAAAGATACCGGACTTCACTACAAAGCGGATGGATCATTCCGTAAAGAAACGTGTGGAGCTGCACTGTCATACAAAGATGAGCGATATGGACGGTGTGTCCGAGGTCTCAGATATTATCGCACAGGCCATCGCCTTTGGACATCACAGCCTGGCCATCACAGATCACGGCGCAGTGCAGGCATTCCCTATCGCCAATCACGCGATTCCAAAGGGCGCAGATTTTAAGCTGATCTACGGCGTGGAGGCTTACCTGGTGGACGATACCAAGCGAATCGTTCACAAGCCTGCAGGGCAGGATTTTTCTGCAGACTTTGTTGTATTTGATCTGGAGACTACCGGCTTTAGTCCGAAAAAAAATAAAATCATCGAAATCGGTGCCGTAAAGGTACAAAAGGGATCCATCACGGAACGTTTTTCTACCTTTGTCAATCCCAAGCTTCCCATTCCTTACCGGATCGAGGAACTGACCGGCATCCGGGACGATATGGTCATCCAGGCGCCTACCATCGAAGAGATTCTGCCGGAATTTATGGAATTTTGCAAAGGCTGTGTGATGGTGGCACACAACGCGCAGTTTGATATGAGCTTTATCCAGAAAAACTGCGAGGATCTGCACCTCGCCTGCGATTTTACCGTGGCAGATACGGTGGCCATGGCCCGGTTCCTTTTGCCCAAGCTTAGCAGGTTCAAGCTGGATACGGTGGCAAAGGCAGTGGGTGTATCACTGGAAAATCACCACCGGGCAGTAGATGATGCGGCATGTACGGCAGAGATTTTTGTGAAGTTTTTAGATATGCTTAAAAGCAGGCATATCAATACCCTGGATGAGCTGAATGAACAGGGAATCGCGGATGCAGAGACGATCCGCAAGATGCCTACCTATCATGCCATCCTTCTGGCAAAAAATGATATCGGGCGTGTGAATTTATACCGGCTGGTTTCCATGTCACATTTGACTTATTTTCATAACCGGCCCCGGATTCCTAAAAGCCAGCTGCAAAAATACCGGGAGGGGCTGCTGCTGGGATCAGCCTGCGAGGCAGGAGAGCTTTATCAGGCACTGCTGCAGGGCAGACCTGCCCAGGAGATTACGCGTCTGGTTGAATTTTATGATTATTTGGAGATTCAGCCCATCGGCAATAATGCCTTTATGCTGCGGGACGAAAAAAGTCCGGTCAATTCTGTGGAAGAGCTGCAGGATCTTAATCGAACCATCGTCCAGCTGGGAGAAGATTTTCATAAGCTGGTGGTGGCCACCTGCGATGTACATTTTTTGAATCCGGAGGATGAGATCTACCGGCGGATCATTATGGCCGGCAAGGGCTTTTCGGACGCAGATGAGCAGGCTCCCTTATATTTTCGGACGACAGAGGAGATGCTGGAGGAATTTCAGTATCTCGGCAGTGAAAAGGCAGAAGAGATCGTCATTACCAACACCAACAAAATCGCTGATATGTGTGAAAAGATCTCTCCGGTGCGGCCGGATAAATGCCCGCCGGTCATTGAGAATTCTGACCAGATGCTCCGGGATATCTGTTACAACAAGGCCCACGAGATGTATGGACCAGACCTTCCCAAAATCGTATCGGAGCGGCTGGAGCGTGAATTGAATTCCATCATCGGCAACGGTTACGCCGTGATGTATATCATTGCGCAAAAGCTGGTTTGGAAATCCAACGAGGATGGCTATCTGGTAGGTTCCCGTGGATCAGTAGGATCTTCCTTTGTAGCGACCATGTCCGGTATCACAGAGGTCAATCCTTTGAGTCCGCATTATTACTGTAAAAACTGTCATTTTGTAGATTTTGATTCCCCGGAGGTCAAGGCCTATGCCGGACGGGGCGGCTGCGATATGCCAGACCGCTATTGTCCAAACTGCGGTGAGCCTTTGGAAAAGGATGGATTTGATATTCCCTTTGAGACATTCCTTGGATTCAAAGGAGATAAAGAGCCGGATATCGACTTGAATTTTTCCGGTGATTATCAGAGTAAGGCACATAAATATACAGAGGTAATTTTCGGAGCCGGACAGACCTTTCGTGCAGGTACCATCGGTACCCTGGCGGACAAAACTGCCTACGGCTATGTGAAAAAATATTTTGAAGAGCGGGGCGTGCACAAGCGAAGCTGTGAGATCGAACGGATTTTAGCCGGCTGTGTCGGTGTGAGACGAACGACGGGACAGCATCCGGGCGGCATCGTGGTACTTCCGGTGGGGGATGAGATCTATTCATTCACGCCCATTCAGCATCCGGCAAACGATATGACCACGGATACCATCACGACCCACTTTGAGTACCATTCCATCGATCACAACCTGTTAAAGCTGGATATACTGGGACACGATGATCCTACTATGATTCGTATGCTGGAGGATCTGACCGGTATCGATGCACAAAAGATCCCCCTGGATGATGCCAGCGTCATGTCACTGTTTCAGAATACAAGCGCCCTGGGGATCACACCGGAGGATATCGGCGGCTGCCAGCTGGGAGCCCTGGGTATTCCGGAGTTTGGTACGGATTTTGCCATGGGCATGCTTATCGATACGCAGCCAAAGGAATTTTCCGATCTGGTGCGTATCGCAGGTCTTTCCCACGGTACCGATGTATGGCTTGGCAATGCACAGACGCTGATCAAGGAAGGAACAGCCACGATTTCCACTTGTATCTGTACCCGTGACGATATTATGACTTATCTGATCGGTATGGGGGTGGAATCAGAAAAATCCTTCAAGATCATGGAGGCCGTACGAAAAGGTATGGTGGCAAAAGGAAAATGTGATAAGTGGGAAGAATGGAAGCAGGATATGAGGGATCACGATGTGCCGGAGTGGTATATTTCATCCTGTGAAAAAATCAAATATATGTTTCCGAAGGCACATGCGGCTGCCTATGTTATGATGGCATGGCGTATCGCCTACTGCAAGGTGTTTTATCCGCTGGCATATTATGCGGCATTTTTCTCCATTCGTGCCAAGGCATTCAACTATGAGACCATGTGCATGGGCAAGGAACGACTGAACTATTATATGCAGGATTACGAACGCCGAAGCGCCGAAGCCGCAAAGGAAAATAAAAAGCTGCCGCCGGTGGAGCAGGATGCATATCGGGATATGCGTATTGTACAGGAGATGTATGCCAGAGGCTTTGAGTTTCTGCCTATTGATATTTACCGGGCGGATGCCAGATATTTCCAGGTCATTGACGGAAAGCTCATGGCATCCTTAAATACCATCGAAGGCATGGGTGATACGGCTGCGGATACAGTAGTAGAGGCAGCAAAAGACGGTCCCTTTTTATCCCGGGATGATTTCCGCCAGCGCACCAAGGTATCACAGAAAATCATTGAGAACATGGCGAGTATGGGCATGTTCGGCGATCTGCCGGCCACCAATCAGATCAGCCTGTTTGATCTGGTGGGATCATAAAATGAGGAGCTTGTTTCATGAAGGATTTATCAGAGATCAGAAAAGAGATCGATCAGGTGGATGGGTCCATCATCGATCTATATACAAAACGCATGGAGCTGACCGATGAGGTGGCCGCATACAAAATCGCCACCGGCAAGGCGGTGCTTGACAGAGAGCGGGAAGAACAAAAGCTGGCGACACTGACCGCCCGGGTGCATACGCCTTTTTTAAAGACCGCAGTGAAGGAGCTTTATGAGCAGATTATGGCCATCAGCCGGAAGAAGCAATACCAGATGCTCAATGATAAAAGCAGTGCAAAAACATTTGGACTGGCCGAGATTGAAGCGCTGGATACAACAGGCTGCCGCGTGGTCTATCAGGGAGTGGAGGGTGCTTATGCGCACCTGGCCCTTTTATCTTATTTTGGCGCAGACACGGCACATTTTCATGTAGATACCTGGCGGGATGCCATGGAAGCCATCAAAGGCGGAGAGGCAGATTATGCGGTACTTCCCTTTGAGAATTCTACGGCTGGCATCGTGGCAGAAAACTATGATCTGCTTCGCGAATACAATTATTACATTGTAGGAGAGCAGAAGCTTCCGATTCATCATTGCCTGCTGGCATTACCCGGTGCGTCCATGGATCAGATCAAACGCATTTATTCCCATCCCCAGGCACTGATGCAGTGCGCCGGCTTTTTGGAACAGCATCATGCATGGGAATCGATTCCGCAAAAAAATACGGCTATGGCGGCAAAACGGATCTGCGAGGAGAAAGATGCCTCACAGGCAGCCATTGCCAGCCGCCTGACCAGTGAGCTTTACGGACTTACGATCCTGGAAGAGGGCATCGAGGATAATTCTTCGAATGAGACCCGATTTATCATCGTAAGCCGCAAAAATGAATATATCAGGGATGCGCAAAAAATCAGCATTTGTGTGAGACTGGCCCATACCTCCGGTGCGCTGTACCATGCGCTGGGTCATTTCATTTTCAATGGTCTGAATTTAACATCCATCGAATCCCGGCCGATTCCTGGTAGCAGCTGGGAATATCAGTTTTTTATTGATTTTGATGGAAATTTAAGAGACCCGAATGTGCAGAATGCATTGCGGGGACTAAAAGAAGAGACTCTGGATTTAAAGCTTTTTGGCAATTATTAGACAAGTGAGGAAAAATCGATGAGCGTAACAACATTTGCAGCTATTTATGTAGGCTCCTATGAGGTGAGCCTGAAGATCTTTGAAATCTCAGAAAAGAAAAAAGTGCGTACCATTGATTTCATTCGAAGCCGGGTGGAGCTGGGCAAGGATGCCTTTTTCGGCAAAAAGGTGGATGTAGAGCTGATGGACGACATGTGCGATGTGCTGCTGGAATTTTGCAAAATTATGGAGGGCTACCACGTAGATGCTTATGAGGCCTATGCGGGACCGGCATTATTTCTGGCGGCAAACTGTCTGTTTGTCATCGATCAGATTGAGCGGCGCACCGGCATTCGTCTGCGGCTGCTGCGCAATTCAGAACATCGGTTTTTATCCTATAAATGCGCGGCTGCAAGACCGGAATTTGAGCGGATGATCGAGGACAGTGCCGCCTTTGTAAATGTGGGCGGAGGAGAGCTGCAGATTACGCTGTTTGTACAGGGTTCCGTGCTTACGACCCAGCATCTGGTGCTGGGAACCATGCGTCTGGCCCAGCTGTTTTCAAATGGAAGTATGCGGCCGGAGCATATCAGGAAGCAGATGAAAGAGCTGATTGACAAGGAAATGAACGTTTTCCGGGCTCAGTATTACCAGAACCGTACCATCAAATATCTGATTCTGACCGGTGACTACAGCTCAAAGCTTTTGCACTGTATGGATAAAAATTTGGATAATTGTACCGTGGATGCGGGAAAGCTCTCCAGCTACTTAAAGCATCTGGAAAAAAAGGATACCGAGCAGATCGCTGAGGAGCTTGGCTTGTCAGATGATTCGGATCAGCTGCTGGTTCCGTCCATTATTTTATATCGCCGGATCATTGAGACGTTGTCTGCGGATGCCGTATGGGTACCGGGAATCGATATCAGTGACGGCATTGTCTATGATTATGCGCTGCGGCACCGTTATGTGAAGCCTGCCCATGATTTTGAAAAGGATGTCATTTCTGC
>CAVITM010000102.1:0-8311 GCA_963645455.1 Moraxellaceae bacterium
ATTTTAGCATACACGCATATTGAGTGGAAGTGCTTTTTTTCTCGTTTTCGATGTGTATCCCGCACCATCACTCCAGCGGTCGATTCAACTCCTCCGTGCCGGGCACCACAAACCGCCCGTCCAAAATGATGGGATACTCGGTTCCGTCCGGGCCTACCGCAATGATGGAATCCAACTCATCATAAGGAATCGTAATATCCGTATGGCAGTTCATGTAGGCCTTGGCCGGATCCTCCCGCCGCAGCAGCGACACTTCGTTGTCCCGGGCGATCAATTCTTTGCCATCCGGGTTAAATACCGGTGTATCCTCTGCATGAGAATAGCAGGTATCTCCCACTGCAAAATGCGGTCCCGTCTTTTCCGCAATCAGAATCGGCAGCTTGTCCGCAATATCAAAATCCCGGGCCATGCGGTATGCCGTCGTATTCGTTCCGATAGCAAACTCACCCATAGGCAGCGTATCATGATGCATCAGCACATTCTCGTGGATCAGCCGGCGATTCTCTTCTGCATCTGCAAAATTGCTGCAGCTGTAATCCGTCACCATTCCATCTGTAAAAGTAAGGGAGAGATTCTCGTAGCCCAGTTCATTCAAGTATACCTTCGTCACATGAAGCAGGCCGTTGGTTCCGGAGAGCACCGGGGACGTAAATACTTCTCCCACCGGAATATTCACATCCGCCACACAGTTTTCAAAAGCAGTCTGGTGAGCCGGATCAGTCAGGGGATGGATCTTTACTGTAAGATCCGTATGATTTTTTCCTTTTCCTTTTATGTGTACATGGTCTGCCTGATCCAGCACATCGATCAGCGCCTGCTGCATTGCACGGTAGTGCATATAATCCAGCGTATTGATCTCTACCGTCCGCGCAAAAATCTCCTTGAAATCCCTTCCGATGGCCGGAATCGGATATGCGATAATCGTAAAGCTTCGCTCCTCGCCCTTGATGTAATGATTCGTGATCTGTGCACTTTCGTTCATCATATAGACGTTCAGCTCCTGCTGCTTCTTGCTGTACTGCATAGCCTGGGGCTTATTTTTGGGCTGGAAGGGCAGCTCCCCAAAGGTCTCGATCACAGCAGGTCCCGCGTAGCCGGCTGCCAGCTCCTTGCAGGATTCATAAGAGGTCTTCAGCACCTCCAGACGCCGCTCCACAAAGGCCTTATCCAGATAAAAAGCCCGGTCAGATTTATGATCGTAGTCAAACTGACGATTCACCGAACGGCCGTAGCAGCCCTTTTTTCCATTGCCGCGATTGTTCATGGAAGCTACCGCGTCACGGTAAATCACCGGCCGCAGCCCCATTTTTTCAAAATTATGGATCGCCGCCCGCACCATGCGCTCAAACCCGATGGGATAGCGCACATCCACGGTTTTCTTTTTGGAGAGATCCTTGCCGGTGACCTCGAAACCGATGCGGTATCCTTCCGTATAGGTATCCGCCATGGCCTGGATCTGCTCCTCCGGGAGAGAATTCAGATACTGGGCCACCTGCAGCTCGCTGCTGCTGATATATTCGCCATACCGGTACAGATAGGTCAGATCCGTCAGATCCGACTCCATGACGATCTTCGTGAAGAAATCCAGATCCGGATCCAGCATCTCCCGCACACTCTGCTCGATAAATATCTCGCTGTAATCATGGAAAAACCAGTACAGAATCTGCTCGATCTCTTTTTTGTCTGCACCTTCTTCGCTCTCAAAGCAGTTGTAGACCTGCACAAACAGCTCGCAGAGGATCGTAATATCACGCTTTCTTCCCTCAAATGCATAAGGAATCGCCGCCCGAAGCTCTGTATATAAAAAGCACAGCAGCTGTCCAAATTCCTCCCCCAGCAGCTCCACCGCCACCTGGGGATTGGCAAAGCTGCGGTCATAATTGCCCTCGCAGAGCTCATAATAAAACTGCCAGCTCATCTCCTCACACTCAGAGATATCTCTCCGGTCCAGTGCTCCGGAGGCCTCCTTTTTCAGGGCTTCATCTACCAGCACAAACAGATCCGAAAGCCTGCGGAAATAATGCCAGTAGGCTTCCGGCACCGCATGTTCCCCACGGATCTCATAAATGCGCTCCATGACCAGCTCATAGCGTTCCCGCACTTCCTCGTTTGCATTTGCATAATATTCCTTGTATCCCATATCTTTTTCCTCGTCAGACTCCTATCAGTGCATAGATTCCAAGGCCGTAAATCATAAGCCACAAAAGCAGCAGCAATATGGCCACTACCAGCGCAGTTCGCGGAATGCCGGGGAATACATCCTCCTCCCGGTTGGCCCGGACCGCCGTGATCAGGGCTGCCAGCTGCAATAGAAGCACCAGCACGCCGATTCCGCCCACCACATTGCCCAGCTGATCACATTGCTTGCTGGCTTTGACAGTTGCATAAATCAACCAGAAAAAGGAGATCCCGGAACCGGCCAGGGAGAGCATCCCTACCTTCGACTGCTTTTTATTCGTAAATTGTACATGACGTCTTTTATGCTTTTTCATGGAAAAACTATACTTCCTTTACGCCGTACTGCTCATAATAAGCATCAATTCGCTGCTTGCATGCATCATCAATCAGCACGTTTCCATTCACCGGACGATTGTAAAGAGCCTCAACCACCTCTGCCATGGTCACGATGGCCTTTCCCTCAAAACCATGCTTTTCCCGGATCTCATCTAAGGCGCTAAGGCGTCCGCCTGCCCCTACTTCCATGCGGTTTAAGCTCACCATCAGTCCCACAATAGTCACATCTGCTGCGCCCCGCACCTTGGGCACCGTCTCCTCCATGGATTTGCCGGAGGTGGTGACATCCTCGATCATCACCACCCGGTCGCCGTCCTTTAAGCTGCTGCCCAGGAAACTGCCCTTGTCTGCGCCGTGATCCTTTTCCTCCTTACGGTCAGAACAGTAGCGAACCTCTTTTCCATATAATTCACTGTAGGCGATGGCCGTCACCACTGCCAGGGGAATTCCCTTGTAGGCAGGTCCAAAGAGCACATCGAAATCATCGCCGAAGCTGTCGTGAATCGCATGGGCATAAAATTCGCCCAGCCTCTTTAGCTGTGAACCGGTGACATAAGCCCCCGCATTCATAAAAAAGGGCGATTTCCGTCCGCTTTTTAACGTAAAATCACCGAATTTCAGCACCTGGCTTTCTACCATAAAATTGATAAATTCTGACTTGTAGCTTTCCATGTTTAATCTCCTATCTGTGTACTGATTTTTTTGCGAATCCGCTGCAATGCATTGTCAATGGATTTGGGAGTTTTTCCCATATCCTCTGCGATCTGCCGGTAGTCCATTCCATTCAGGTACCGGTCACATACCTGCCGCTCCATAGGGCTTAACAGCTGCTTCAGCCGGGCGAACAGATTCTGGTAGTCCTCCCGCTCGATGAGCATCTGCTCCGGATTGCGAGCCGAAGTATCTCCCAGGCACTCAAGCCTGGAAAGAGATCCATCCCCTCCATCTGCCGCCTCCAAAGATACGTAGGAATTCAGCGGTGCATGCTTTTGCCGCAGCGATGCCTCGATGGCATGATACATCTGCCGGTCAATGCAAAGTCTGGCAAAATGTGAAAAGTGGGTCTCCTTTTCCGGTGAAAAATCCCGGATCGCCTTGAACAGACCGATCATTCCCTCCTGAATCAGATCCTCTTTTTCCGCACCGATCAAATAGAGTGCATGAGCCTCCTTAATGACCAGGTGCTTGTATTTTTTACACAGGTACTCTGTGACGGCATCGTCTCCTTTTGCCAGCTGAAGCAAAAGCTCCTCGTCACAGATTCCCTCATATGGCTGATCATCCATATATTCGCCACTCCATCTATCTATCCGTTCAGCCGCTGTCTCACGATCTCATAAGAGAGCACGCCGCAGGCCACGGATGCGTTCAGCGAGTCAATATCCCCCTTCATGGGAATCGATGCGATCATATCGCAGTGCTCCCGCACCAGCTTGCCGACGCCCTCGCCTTCATTGCCGATGACCAGGCCGATGGAGCCCTTTAAATTCAGGTCATACATAGGTGTGCCGCCCATATCCGCGCACACAAACCACATGCCTTCTTTTTTCAGATCTTCGATGGTGGCCACCAGATTCGTCACCTTGGCCACAGGGGTATAATTGATGGCTCCGGCAGATGCCTTGGCGACTGTGGCCGTAAGTCCTACTGCCCGCCGCTTCGGGATGATCACCCCGTGTGCTCCTGCCAGATTGGCGGTACGGATAATGGCACCCAGATTGTGGGGATCCTCGATATTATCCAGTAAAATCACAAAAGGTGCCTCGCCCCGGTCTCTGGCACGCTGCAGAATATCCTCCACCTCTGCGTAGGAATAGGCTGCAGACTGGGCGATAACCCCCTGATGCTTTCCCGTCTCTGAGAGAGCGTCCAGCCGCTCCTTCGATACAAAATTCAAGATCGTATCATGCCGTCTCGCCTCCCGGACGATGGAGCGTACCGGCCCGTCCGTACAGCCATCCAGCACATAAAGCTTGTCGATGGTCCTGCCGGCACGGAATGCCTCCATCACGGCATTTCTGCCCTCAATCTTCGTCTCCGTCACTTTGTCCGTCTCCTGCCAAGTGTTTGTCTCCATTTGCTGACTCCTGTCTGTTTTGATTGCGTGCTTCGGCGAAACGCGCTTCCTTTGGATGATAGGCATCCATGGCGATCCGGACCAGCTCCACCAAGCGATCCGTCTGATCCGTCAGATACAGATATCCCATCAGTGCCTCAAAGCCGGTGGCACGGCGATAATCGCCGATGGATGCGTTTTTCGCCATGGTGGGGGACTTGGCATTGCGCCCGCGCCGGTATACGCTCTCTTCTTCTGCGCTAAGCAGCGGAAGCAGCGTATCCATCATGGCTGACTGGGCCGCCGCCTTGACATACTGGCTGGTCTGCCGGTGCAAAAGTCCCGCCCGGGTATTGGTCCGTGCCACCATGACGGAGCGAACCACCAGCTCATAGATGCCGTCTCCGATATAGGCCAGCGTCAGGGGACTGACCGTGCGGATGTCCGTCTGCCTGTCAATGCCGAATTGCTCCCTGATATATGCGTTTAAGCCCGTTTCCATTTTACGCCTTCTCTTGTATCCTCCAGTAAAATGCCCATGTCCTTCAGCTGATCCCGGATCTCATCGGCTCTGGCAAAATTTTTCGCCTTCTTTGCCGCGGTACGCTCTTCAATGAGTGCCTCCACATCCGCATCCAGCAGCTCCTGCTGCTGCTCCAAAATGATGCCAAGCACGCCGCACAGCGTGTCCAGACGGTCATAGAGCATCTGCAGATATTCCCTGCTGTTGTCCGCGCTGGCATTGGTGTTGATATATTTTACCAGCTCAAATACTGCCGATACCGCATCTGCCGTATTCGCATCGTCGTCCATGGCTGCCTCAAATTTTTCCACATAGGCAGCGGTTTTCTCATAGGCTTCCCGCTCCGGATCGCTGATGGCCTCCGTAAAAGCTGCCTCCATCAGCCGCTTTAAGGTGCTGCCTGCGGTACGGATACGCTCCAGACCGTTTTTTGCAGCCTCCATCAGATCAGCGGAAAAATTCAATGGACTTCTGTAATGGGCGCTGAGCATGAAGAAACGCAGCACCTGCAGGTCATATTTTTCTGCAATATCACGGACCGTAAAGAAATTGCCCAGGGACTTGGACATTTTCTGATTGTTAATATTTAAAAATCCGTTGTGCATCCAGTATTTTGCAAAAGGCACGCCGTTGGCGGCCTCTGACTGGGCGATCTCGTTTTCATGATGAGGGAAAATCAGATCCTCGCCGCCGGCATGGATATCGATCTCATCTCCCAGATATTTTTTAGACATGACAGAGCACTCGATATGCCAGCCCGGTCTGCCATCACACCAGGGAGACTCCCAGTAAGGCTCCCCTTCCTTTTTCGGCTTCCAGAGCACGAAATCCAGGGAATCCTCCTTCAGATCGCCTGTCACCTTGATGTCCCGGTGTCCTGCCTGGAGATCATCGATATTTTTGTGGGAAAGCTTGCCGTATTCCGCAAACTTCCGCGTCCGGTAATAGACCGTGCCGTCTGCTGCCGCGTAAGCATAGCCCTTTTCAATCAGCGTAGAAATCATGTCGATCATGCCCGGAATCTCATTGGTGGCCAGGGGATGAGTCGTGGCAGGTCTGACATTCATGTCTGCCATATCCTTTTTGCATTCTGCGATATAGCGCTGGGAGATCACGGATGCGTCCACACCCTCCTCGTTTGCTTTCTTGATGATCTTGTCATCCACGTCCGTAAAATTGGACACATAATTGACCTCGAAGCCTTTGTACTCAAGGTAACGACGGAAGGTGTCAAAGACGATCATAGGTCTGGCATTTCCGATATGAATGAGGTTGTATACGGTAGGTCCGCACACATACATGCTGACCTTGCCGGGATGAAGCGGCACAAATTCCTCTTTTTGTCTGGTCATTGTATTAAAAATCTTCATGAATCTCTCTCCTTTTTTATTCTGTCCTGCGGGCACATCCGCTGCAGCTGCTGCAGTCACGGCCGCTGTCTGCCACTGCCATGCTGCCGTCAAACAAAGACTCGATGGTACAGACCGCCTGGGCGCTGATGCCCTCTCCCCGTCCGGTAAAGCCCAAATGCTCCTCCGTGGTCGCCTTGATATTGACCTGGGAAGGATCCAGTCCCAGCGTTTCCGCAATATGTTCTTTCATCTTCGGGATATATGCTGCCAGCTTCGGGCGCTGGGCGATCACGGTGGCATCAATATTGCCGGTCACATAGCCCGCATCTGATAAAAGCTCACCCACCCGGGCGAGAAGCTGCAGACTGTCTGCCCCCTCAAAGGCCGGATCCGTATCCGGAAAATGCTGCCCGATATCTCCCAATGCAGCCGCTCCAAGCAGCGCATCCATGATGGCATGCACCAGCACATCTGCATCCGAGTGGCCCAGCAGTCCTTTTTCGTAGGGGATCTCCACACCGCCCAAGATCAGCCTGCGCCCCTCCACCAGCCGGTGCACATCGTAGCCTGTTCCTATTCTCATTGATCTGTCCGCAGCCGCAAAGGGACTGCGTTCCTCCTTTTTTTCATGACTTTGTAGGCAGCTGCCGATAGTGAGCCAGCACCATCATGGCAATCTGGAAGGTCATGGCATCCTCAAATTTGCGGATATCCAATCCCACCAGCTTCTCCAACCGTTCCAGCCGGTACACCAGTGTGTTGCGATGCAAAAACAGCCGTCTTGCCGTCTCTGATACGTTCAGATTGTTCTCGAAAAACAGCCGGATGGTCACCTGCATCTCCTCATCAAGCTCCCGATCAGGCAGCTGTTCTCCGAATACCTCGTGCAAAAACAGCTCGCACAGCTGTCCCGGCAGCTCGTGAATGAGCCTTGCGATGCCAAGGCGTGAATAAGCTGCCACCTCCCGCTGCTCCTGAAAAATGCCTGAGATCTGCAATGCCAGGGACGCCTCCCGATGGGCATCGGAAAGCTGGGCGATGGTCAGTTTTTTTGTGCTGTATCCCACACGGGTCGGTATCATCAGCTCTGCCTGGAAGGTATCCACTGCAGTCAGAGCGTAATTTTTCGCCTGGTCGGCTGTGACGTCTCCCTCGAAGGCCTTGATACAGACGATATGGGTCTCGTCCTTCAAAAACAGCAGATCCTGCTTGCCATCGGCGAACAGACTGGTCAGCATGCGAATAGCGGAAGCTTCAGCCAAGGGCTGCTTCAGCTCAAAGAGATAAAGCACCCGGGGCAGGTCCTTTAGCTTCAGCCGGCCGGCCAGCTTGTAGACCTGGCCCTCTGGGATCTCACCTGCCAAAAGGGCTGCGCCAAAGGAATGCCGGTCTAATTCCCTGCGCACGGAATCATAAAACACCTGCAGCGTCTTGGCTGCCATTTTTCCACACAGAGCCGCATCCTCTCCTGTTCCGGCAACCATGAGAAACAATGTCTCTCCTACCGAATAGACCGGAAACGCCAGACAGCCCTCCGGTTCCGTCAGCAGCGGGTCATCCTGTGCCAGCCAGGTCTGAAGTGCTTCTGCATCAAGAAAATCCTCCGAAAATGTCCCGGCCACGTATTCCATGGGTGTCCGGTAAAGTGCGAATGAAAAGCCGGAGATCTCTGTCAGCTCCTTTAATATCTGCTGCGATTTTTTTTGCATAATCACACACTCATTTCCGCGATGGTATCGATGAGCCGCTCGCTGTCCGCCCAGCCCAGGCAGGGATCCGTAATGGATTTGCCGTAAACCATATGATCACTGATAGGCTGCGAGCCTTCCTCTAAGTAGCTTTCGATCATAAAACCCTTGACAAGGG
>CAVITM010000103.1:0-8034 GCA_963645455.1 Moraxellaceae bacterium
CTCTAATACGATGCTTGAAAAATACAGATAGACCTGCATCTTCATCGGAAGCCATTCCATATCTGCAAAGGCGCGGTTTGCAAAAATACATGCAATCCGAATCCCATATAAAATCAGCAGGGTGCGAACCGGATGCCTGCGGTCTACCAGCAGATCAACCACGATCAGTGCAAGGATAAAATGATGCACACCGGTATCCGGGCCAAATAACACATAGATGCCGCAGATCCAGAAGACCGTGATAAAATTCAGCAGCGTATATGCAAAATGCACCTTGTCCTGATAGGTACACCACAGCATATAGATATAGAGTAAAATAAAAACTGCCAGGGTCGACGCGATGGCCAGACGCCCCACCAGAAGAAATCCAACTACTGCAAAAAAGAGTGCCAGCGCAAAGATAATCGCGGAAACACGCAGCACAACAACAATCTTAGGGGATTCATTTTTGTTTTGTGGCTCTTTTAAAATAAAATTCTTCAGCTTTGTAAAAGCACTCATACGATTCCCCTCTCCTAATATATATATCCATGGTATCACATGGCTATTTTGATTTCCAGAATATAAACGAAAAAATCATAAAAAAACACAAAAGGAGAAGACTCGTCCGCCAATCAACGATGCTGCCGGTGCGTTCATCATCTGCAGGAGGTGCTGATGGACTCGATGGCCACTGCTCCGCCCCGCACAATCTCGATATTTTTAAACCGTGCCCGAAGCAGCGCGATCAGCTCATTGTTGCGCCGCTCCGTCAGCATACACTCCAGCAATATGCTGTCCGTTCCGATATCCTTCACCTTTACCTCAAACACCTGGGCAAACTGAAATACCTCATCCTTCTCTGCCGGTGTGAGATTTTTTACTTTTGCATAAAGGATCTCCTTCATGTGGATGGGTACATTGGTCAGGTCGATCACCTTAATGACCTCGATCATGCAGTTGAGCTGCTTTTTGATCTGCTCAAAGGTCACATCATCACTCATGACGCCAATGGTCATGCGTGAAACCGTCTCATCCTCTGTCGTACCTACTGTCAGGGACTGCAGGTTGTAGGATTTTCCGGAAAAAAGTCCCGATACCTTTGCCAGTACACCCACTGTATTCTCCACATACAGTGCGATCCATCTGTTTTTCATACTTCGATCGATCAAAAGTCACACCCCCTACCTTAAAATCATCTCACTCATGGGATTTCCGCTCTTTACCATGGGCAACACCAGCTCGTCCGTGGCAATCAGAAATTCTATGATCGTGGGAGCATTTGTATTCTTTTTTGCCTGCTCTAATGCAGGTGCGATCTCAGAGGCCTCCGTGACACGGATGCCGTATGCACCGTAGCTCTCCGCCAGCTTTACAAAATCCGGCTCATAAGGCGGACAGTTTTTTCCGGGACCCTTGCACTGGGCGGGACAGCTTTTTCGTCTCCGCAGGCAGGTGCCGCTGTAACGCTTGCCGTAAAACAGCTGCTGCATCTGCCGCACCATGCCAAGATAGTAATTATTAAATATACATACTGTGACAGGTACTTCCTCAGTGACTGCAGTGGCCAGTTCCTGAATATTCATCTGCATACCGCCGTCCCCGCTGATGCATACCACATCCGCCTCGGGGCGTCCGATCTTGGCGCCGATAGCTGCAGGGAAACCAAAGCCCATGGTGCCAAGGCCTCCGGAAGTGATGAAACGCTTTTCCGGGCCAAATTTTAAAAACTGACTGGCCCACATCTGATGCTGGCCTACATCCGTCACTACAATCCCGTCTGTATAAGCTTTATTAATCTCTTCTAAAATCATCTGGGGGCTCATGCCCTGATCTGCCCGCATAGCCAGGGGATTTTCCTGTTCCCAGGCGGCAATGGTATCCCGCCAGCTCTTGGTGCTGCGGGGCTTGGCCCATTCCATCATGGTCTCCAGTGCCAGACGGGCATCCGATACCACAGGCACATCCACCACTACATTTCGTGAAATGGAAGCCGTCTCAATATCGATATGTACGATCCGGGCATTGGGAGCGAATTCCTCTAAATCTCCGGTAATACGGTCGTTAAAACGGGTTCCGATGGAAAAGAGTACATCGCACTCGCTGACTGCCTTGTTTGCTGCATATCTGCCATGCATGCCGCAGTTGCCCACGTACAGCGGATGCCCTACAGGCATCACACCTTTGCCCATAACAGTGGTCACCACCGGCACATGGGTCTTTTCAGCGAACTGGCACAAAAGCTCCTCCGCGCCGGAAATATGCACGCCGCCGCCTGCCAGAATCAAGGGCTTTTTGGCGCCCTGCAGCAGCTTGTAGGCTTTTTTCAGCTGTCCGATATGGACAGAGGTATTGGGCTTGTAGCCGCGGATGGCTACTTTCGAGGGATACTCACTGTCTCCGACGGCATTCTGGATATCCTTGGGCAGATCAATGAGCACCGGTCCCGGCTTGCCGCTTTTTGCGATATAAAATGCCATCTTCAGCGCCCGTCCAAGCTGGTCACGATCCCGCACAGTCACACCGTATTTTGTGATGCTGCGGGTCATGCCGACGATATCCACCTCCTGGAAGGCGTCATTTCCGATGAGTCCTAAGGGCACCTGTCCGGTGATCACTACCAGGGGAATGCTGTCATAATGTGCATCCGCCAGTCCAGTCACGATATTGGTGGCGCCGGGGCCACTGGTGACGATAGAGACACCGACCCGTCCGGTAGCACGGGCATAGCCCTCTGCCTCATGGATCAGTGCCTGCTCATGGCGGGGCAGCACGAGGTGAATGTCCTCTGCCTTATATAATTCATCAAAAAGATCCGTGACCATGCCTCCGGGATATCCGAAGATGGTGTCCACGCCCTCTTCTCGCATCGCTTTTACAAATAATTTTTTTCCGGTAATATCCATACTGCTCACTCCCATCCGGAATTGCCTTATCCTCGTTTTTTCTCGTATTTATAAAAATGGAAAATCAGATCAAAATAGGTCTGTTCCTCGCTGTCCTGTGTGATCTGCCACTCCTCCCGCTGGTCCAGATTGGGAAAATGGGCATCCGCATCATAGGCAAAATCGATCTTGGTAATATGTGCCACATCGCAGTCATCCAACAGCTGCTCATAGATGCTCTGGCCTCCGATCACATAAATGTCATCAGAATCATAATCCTCCAGTTTCAGCTTTAGCTCCTCCATGGAATGGACCACAATGACATCCTTCATCTGATAGGCCGGATCGTGGGTAAGCACGATGTTGACACGGTTTTTCAAGGGCTGACCGTTGGGAAAGCTCTCCAGGGTCTTTCTGCCCATGACAACTACTTTTCCTGTGGTGGTCTCACGGAAAAATTTGGTGTCTGCCGGGATTCTCACCAGCAGCTGGTTGTTTTTTCCGATGCCCCAATTCTGATCTACTGCTGCTATTAAATTCATGTATACTCCTTCGTCAAATCGCCACAGGGATATGCTCGATCTGCGGCCCGGTCTCATAACCTATCAGCTTCACATCGTCCCGGGTGAACTCATAAAAATCCTTTACATCCGGATTCAGCCAAAATGTAGGTGCCGGATGAGGATCTCTTGCAATCAGCTGCTGCACAAGAGGCACATGGCGGTCATAAATATGAGCATCTGCGATCACATGCACCAGCTCTCCCACCTGCATGTCACACACCTGAGCCAGCATATGCACCAGCACCGCATACTGGCAGACATTCCAGTTGTTTGCCGTCAGCACATCCTGGGAACGCTGGTTTAAAATGGCATTGAGGGTCAGCTTCTCATCACCGGGCTTCTGGGTCACATTAAAGGTCATGCTGTAGGCACAGGGATAGAGATTCATCTCATGCAGATCCTGATGTACATAAATATTGGTCATGATCCGACGGCTGAAGGGATTGTTTTTCAGATCATAGATCACCCGATCCACCTGATCCATCATGCCTTCCCGATAGGCATGCTTTACGCCCAGCTGATAGCCGTAGGCCTTTCCGATGGATCCGCTCTCATCTGCCCAGGCATCCCAGATATGGCTGTGCAGATCATGGACATTGTTGGATTTTTTCTGCCAGATCCACAGCAGCTCATCCGTGGCGCTCTTGATGGCCGTACGGCGAAGGGTCAGCGCCGGAAATTCCTTTGACAGATCATAGCGGTTGACCAGGCCGAATTTTTTGATTGTATAGGCGCTGCTTCCGTCCTCCCAATGGGGACGGACCTTCTCGCCCTCGGTAGAGGTGCCGTTTTCCAAAATATCACGGCACATATCAATAAATACCTTATCTGCGTAGCTCATGCACTTTTCCTCTGGCTGCTATGCCTCGTCAATGGCTTTTCCGATATCGTGGCGCATATATTTATTCTCAAAATCGATCCACTCCGTGGCCTCATAAGCCTTGGCGCGGGCAGTGACCAGATCCGGTCCTGTGGCTGTGATACCAAGCACCCGGCCTCCGTTTGTCACGATCTCGCCGGCGTCATTAAAGGCTGTGCCTGCATGATAGCAGAAATAATCATCCTTGCCCTCGAATTTTTCAAAGCCCTTGATGGGGAAGCCCTTTTTGTAAGCCACCGGATAGCCGTCTGATGCCAGCACCACACAGACGCAGGCATTGTCCTCAAACTGCAGGTCAATCTGGCTGAGGCGTCCGTCCACACATGCCTCCATCACATCGATAATATCGTTTTTCATACGGGGCAGTACTACCTGTGCCTCCGGATCTCCGAAGCGGGCGTTGTACTCTAACACCTTGGGTCCGTCGGGTGTGAGCATCAATCCAAAGAAAATCACGCCCACAAAAGGTCTGCCCTCCGCTGCCATGGCATCCACCGTGGCCTGATAAATATATTTTTTACAGAAATCGTCCACTTCATCCGTATAAAAAGGACTGGGGCTGAAATTGCCCATGCCGCCGGTATTTAAGCCGGTGTCTCCATCGCCGGCACGCTTGTGATCCTGGGCGGAGGACATGATTTTGATGGTTTTTCCGTCTACAAAGGAGAGAACGGACACCTCCCGTCCGGTCATAAACTCCTCGATGACCATCCGGTTGCCGGCAGCGCCGAACTTTTTATCTTCCATAATCTGTCTGACGCCGTCCTTTGCCTCGTCCAGGGTATTGCAGATCAGCACGCCCTTGCCCAGTGCCAGACCGTCTGCCTTTAGTACGATAGGGAACTTGGCGGTCTCTAAATAGGCAAGCGCCTTGGCGGGATCGTCAAAGGTCTCATAGCCTGCAGTCGGGATGTGATATTTTTTCATCAGATCCTTGGAAAAGGCTTTGGATCCCTCGAGAATGGCTGCGTTTTTCCTGGGTCCAAACACCTTCAGACCCTCGGCCTCAAAGGCATCCACGATACCGCCTACCAAGGGATCATCCATACCGATAATCGTAAAATCAATGGCCTTTTCTTTTGCAAAGGCGATGAGCCGGTCAAATTCCATGGCGCCAATGGGCACACACTCTGCCTGTGCTGCAATGCCGGCATTGCCGGGAGCACAATATATTTTATCTACACGGGGACTTTTTGCGACTGCCATGGCGATGGCATGTTCTCTTCCGCCGCTGCCTACGATCAATACCTTCATTCCCTTATCCTCCTTATCGGTGAAATTTTCTTATCGTTGCTTTACAACTCCGTCTTCTACCCACACACGGCCGTTTGCGATCAGATCAATGGCCCGGGGCAAAATAATCCACTCTGCCTGCTCCATGACGCGCTGCTGCAATGTCTTTGGCGTATCGTCGGGCAGGATCTCCACTGCCTTCTGTAAAATGATGGGGCCTGTATCTGTGCCCTCATCCACAAAATGACAGGTGGCTCCGGTCACTTTTACGCCTCGCGCCAGCGCCGCCTCATGGACCTTCAGGCCATAAAAGCCGGTGCCGCAAAAGGAGGGAATCAGTGACGGGTGAATGTTGATGATTCGGTTTTTATATGCTGCGATCAGCTGAGGCGGGATGATCACCAGATATCCTGCCAGCACGATCAGATCGATGCCTCTCTCCAGGATGGTCTGTGTCAGTGCATCGTTAAACTGCTCCCTGGTCTCATAGGACTTGGGTGAGAGACACATAGCGTCGATGCCGTGGTTCTTTGCACGCTCCAGGGCATAAGCATTGGCGTTGTTGCTGATGACAAGGTCGATGGCAGCATTTGTGATCTTGCCGGCGTCAATGGCATCTATGATGGCCTGCAGGTTTGTGCCGCCGCCGGATACGAGTACCGCTACCTTTAGCATAAGGTCACTCCTTTTTCTTTGTCTATGATTTTACCGACTACGTAAGGGGTATCTCCGGCTGCGCGCATGGCTTCCATGGCCCGATCCACATCGGCAGGATCTACTGCTACGATCATGCCAAGACCCATATTGTAGGTGTTGTACATCATCTGCTCTTCTACCTGTCCCTCCCGTGCCATCATCTTAAAGATGGGCGGAATGGGATAGCTGTTTTTCTCGATGACGGCATGCTTGCCCTCTGGCAGCATACGGGGAATATTTTCATAAAAACCGCCGCCGGTAATATGACTGCAGGCTTTTACACGAATGCCTGCGTTTTTTACATTTTTTAACGCCTGGACGTAAATGCGGGTCGGTGCCAGCAGTGCCTCGCCCAGAGTCGTTCCCAGTTCCTCGTGATAGGTCTCCAGTGTCTGCTTGTCCATGGTGAAGATCTTGCGCACGAGAGAAAATCCGTTGGAATGAACGCCGGTGGATGCCATACCGATCAGCACATCGCCTGCCTTTAGATCGGCGCCTGTGATGATATCTTTTTTATCTACCACACCGACTGCAAAACCGGCCAGATCATATTCGTCCTCGGGCATCAGTCCGGGATGCTCTGCGGTCTCGCCGCCGATCAGTGCGCAACCGGACTGTCTGCAGCCCTCTGCGACGCCGCTGACGATGGTAGCGATCTTTTCGGGAATGTTTTTGCCGCATGCGATATAGTCCAGGAAAAAGAGGGGCTCGCCGCCTGCGCAGGCCACATCATTGACACACATGGCCACTGCATCGATACCGATGGTATCATGCCGGTCCAGCAAAAATGCCAGCTTTACCTTGGTGCCGCAGCCATCGGTACCGGACAGAAGCACCGGCTCCTCCATCTGCTTGATTCCATCCAGTGAAAATGCACCGGAAAAGCCGCCGAGTCCGCCTAATACCTCCGGACGCATCGTCGTCTTTACGTACTCTTTCATCAGCTCAACGGAGCGATAGCCCGCTTCGATATCCACGCCTGAATGCTTGTAATCCATGTGTCTGTTCCTCCTGATCTCTCTATGAATTAATAGTTTTTGTAGCCGACCTCCTGCAGTCTGGCGTCTTTGTTGATGACCTGCTCTTTTAATTTTGCGGAGTACTCTTCTAAGCGCTCTAACAGGGCATCATCAGAAGTCGCAAGGATCTTCGCAGCCAGCAGTCCTGCATTCGCTCCGCCATTGATGGCTACGGTAGCCACCGGAATGCCACTGGGCATCTGCACGATGGAATAGAGGGAATCCCTGCCGCCTAAGGATGTGGTATGCATGGGGATGCCGATGACCGGAAGGGGGAAGATGGCTGCGCACATGCCTGGCAGATGTGCTGCCATACCGGCACCTGCGATGATGACTTTGTAACCGCGCTCTTTTGCGCTTTTTGCATATGCAAAAAATTCTTCTGGCTCACGATGTGCTGAGATGATATGCATCTCGTAGTCAATCCCAAGCTGGTCTAAAATATCTGCTGCTTTTGCCATGATGGGCATATCTGAATCGCTGCCCATCACAATCCCTACTTTTGCCATGGTTGTTCTCCTTTATTTTGAAATTTAAAAATTTACATACTTATTTATGGCACCGTCCGTAGCTCCCGCGAGTCACACCTGTTTTTGCTTCGCTCGCGCTACTGCGTTTACGAAGTAGCCATAACACAACAGTTCCCGCACACATAGTCTGCCTCGGCTGCTAGCTCGACGATACCTCTCAGACTGCTCAGATTGCCCGACGGCGTCGCGCTTTTTCTTCAACCTCGGCTCGATGTTGCCATGCATCCGTGGCGAACTGCCAGTGGCAGT
>CAVITM010000104.1:0-7884 GCA_963645455.1 Moraxellaceae bacterium
GCTTTATTCGTTGCAAAAAAGATTAAAGATAAGAAAAATATTACAGTGATCACCAATTCCATCGAGATTCTTCTGGAGCTGTCTGACATGCATGACTGGAAGGTGCTCTCCACCGGAGGATCGCTGAAGGGTCGTGCCCTTTCCCTGTTGGGTTATCAGGCGGAGCGCATGATTGATGGTTTCTTTGTAGACAAGGCCATCATCTCCTGCAAGGGTGTGGATCTGCAGAAGGGCTTTACGGATTCCAACGAATTGGATGCCGGCATCAAGAAGCAAATGTTAAATTCTGCCACAAAACGTATAATGGCTGTTGACAATGCCAAGTTCAATCATTTATCATTTACTCAGGTAGTTGATTTTTCTGGCATAGATGTGCTGGCAACGGATCAAAAGCTTTCTCCCGAGTGGGAGGCACGTCTGCGTCAGAGTGATGTGGAGATTTTATATACTGATGAGCCAAACTGACAAAAAATATCACGTAATTATCAATGAAGTAGCCGGAGGCGGACAGAAAAAGCGCATCTGGCTGGAAAAGTTAAAACCGGAGCTGATCCGGCGCGGCGTTCATTTTCGACTCTACGAGTGTGCTCTTGAGGGAGACAGCGCCCGGGCGATGGAATGCATTCAAAGCGAACCGGATGAGGAGCTGACGATTATAGTCATAGGCGGGGATGGCACCTTTAATGAGGTGATTAATCATGTCTATGACTTTTCGCGTATTACCTTTGGATTTTTGCCTATGGGTTCTGCCAATGATCTGGGCTATGCCCTGGGGATCCCCGATGATCCTACCCAGGCGCTGCTGCATATCCTCAGAGGCAATCAGCTGCGCACCATCGACCTTGGGAAATCCACAGATCTGGATACAGGCTTCTCCCGTATCTTTGCCATCAGTAGTGGTATTGGCCTTGATGCGGAGTCCTGCCGGCTCTCTATCAAGAGTGATCTGAAGACATTTTTAAACCGGATTCATATGGGACGGCTGATCTATCTGATCAATGCTCTCAAGATGCTTTTTACCCAGCCCCTTCCGGATGCCATCATTACTTTTTATGACGCCAAGGGACGGGAGACGAAGAGAAATGTCCGGGGCATGTATTTTCTTGCAGGCATGAACCAGCCCAATGAAGGCGGTCATCTGATTATGGCTGCAGGAGCTACTGCATACGACGGCAAGCTGTCCTTTGCACTGGCAGAGAATATGAGCCGCGTGAGAGCACTATTTAGCCTGATGCTGCTGGCGATGCAGCACACAAAGCATATCAAGGGCTACGAGGTCATAGATGCCAGAAGCTGTACGATCCAGCTGCAGGAACCGTTGGAGCTGCATACGGACGGTGAGACCCACGGAACAAAGAAGCACGTGAAGATCGAATGTCTGCCGGATGCCCTGCAGATGCTTTTATAAAAATTTTACAGAGTGATGGGGCGGTCATGCAAATTGTATGCATGGCTGTCCTTTTTTCTATATTCAATTTCTATGAAATATGTTATCATGAACAGAAAAGGTTCATGGACATGGATGAACACTGCCAGTCACAAAAGGGATAGAAAAAGGAGTCGGCCAATGAACGAAGTATATGACAAATTATTAAAATGCTATGAAAGTGTAAAAAAACGAATCGATTTTACCCCTGGGATCGCCTTGATCTTAGGATCCGGGCTGGGGGATTATGCGGATGAGATCGAGGTTGTGGCCACATTGGATTATAAGGATATCGAGGGCTTTCCTGTATCTACCGTGCCGCTGCATCGGGGCAGATTTGTATTCGGATATGTAGAGGGCGTGCCGGTAGTGATCATGCAGGGACGTGTGCATTATTATGAGGGATATGCCATGAGTGATGTGGTGCTTCCTACCAGACTTATGAAGCTGATGGGCGCCAAGGTACTGTTTCTGACCAACGCCTCCGGCGGCATTGCCCAGGGCTTTCATGCGGGAGATTTTATGCTGATCAAGGATCATATTTCCTGTTTTGTTCCTTCCCCTCTGATCGGCGAAAATATCGAGGAGCTGGGAACACGCTTCCCGGATATGAGTCATGTATATGATGAGGATCTGCAGCAGATTGTAAAAAAAGCCGCCTGCGGGCTGGATATTCACCTGAAGGAGGGCGTATACATTCAGCTCACCGGACCTTCCTATGAGACGCCTTCAGAGGTTGCCATGTGCCGGACGCTGGGTGCAGATGCAGTCGGCATGTCTACTGCATGTGAGGCACAGGCCGCAAAGCATATGGGTATGAAGGTGGTGGGTATTTCCTGCATTTCCAATCTGGCGGCAGGCATTTCACCGAAGCCCCTGACTCATGCGGAGATCTCGGAGACAGCAGATGCGGTTGGACCCATGTTTAAGCGTCTCGTGACTGAGACCATCAAGGGAATCGCAGCAACACTGAAATAAAGGGGATATTTACCATGAATATACGTTTTTACAATGCAAAAATTTTATGTCTGCAGGACGACGCGGCTCATACTTACCAGGTGATTGAGGGGGAACTGTGGGTGCGGGGCACCCGGATCGCTTATATCGGTGACGGCAGCGATACCAGCCAGGTTTTAAAGCCCGGAGAGGTGATTTTATGGGATCGGGAGATTGATGCCTCAAACAAGCTGATTTTATCCGGCTTCAAGGATGCCCATACCCATACGGCCATGACATTTTTACGCTCCTATGCGGATGATCTGCCGCTGCAGAGCTGGCTCAATGATCAGGTATTTCCACGGGAGGGACAGCTGACGGAGGATGACTGCTACTGGCTGAATATTCTCGGCATTATGGAATATCTGACCAGTGGTATCACATCCAATTTTGATATGTATTTCTTCCCGCCGGTGGATGCAAAGGCATCGGTGGATTGCGGTTTTCGTACCGTCCAGACCAGCGGCCTCAACAACTTTGGCGGTACGGTAGAGCTCATGGAGGAAAACTACCACATTGTCAATGAGATGAGTGATCTCACCAGCTTTATCGTGGGCTTCCATGCAGAATATACCACATCCATGGAGCTGATGGAGGGTGTTGCGGCTCTGGCACAAAAATTAAAATCTCCTGTATTTTTGCACAATTCCGAGACAAAGCTGGAGGTGGAGGAGTGTATCGGCAGATATGGCAAGACTCCCACACAGCTGATGGAGTCCCTTGGCATGTATACATATGGCGGTGGCGGCTATCATTGCGTATGGATGGATGATACCGATTTTGACATTTTCAAAAAGCACGGCCTTACGGCAGTGACCAACCCGGCCTCCAATCTGAAGCTGGCCAGCGGCATCGCACCGGTGAGCCGTTTCCTTGCGGAGGGCATTCCGGTGGCCATCGGCACCGACGGACCTGCCAGCAACAACTGCCTGGATATGTTCCGTGAGATGTTCCTTACCACGGCACTGGCCAAGGTGAAGGACATGGATGCGGCTGCAGTACCTGCCAACGAGGTGCTCTATATGGCTACCACAGCCGGCGCCCGAGCCATGGGACTTGACGACTGTGATGATCTGGCAGTGGGCAAAAAGGCGGATCTGATTCTGATGGATCTGATGCAGCCCAATATGCAGCCGGAGAATAATCTCATGAAAAATATTGTCTACAGCGGCAGCAAGGCAAACGTGGCCTTAACCATGGTGAACGGCCGGATTCTCTACGAAAACGGACAATTTTCCATCGGCTTTGATCCAAAAGAGATCTATGCAAAGGCCAATGCAGTTATCGGCAGAATGAAATAAGAGGTTTGAACAATATGAATGTACTGTTTATTCATCACAGCTGCTTTGTGGTGGAGCTTGATACCTGTGTGCTTGTGTTTGATTATTTTAACGGTGACCGTGTGAACGGTTATCATTTTGGCGGAAAGCTGCCGATTTATGATGCGGACACACCGATGTATTTTTTCGCCAGCCACAAGCATCAGGATCATTTTGATATGGATATTTACCGCTTTGCGGAACGCTATGAAAACATCCATTATATTATCTCAAAGGATGCGAAGCTTAGCCCCAATTTTTTAAAAAAGCATGGCATCGATCCATCTATTCGCGAGAAGATCACCTATGTGACCCATGGCGAGAATTATGCGGTGGGGGATCTGTTGGTGCATACATTTCTCTCCACGGACGCAGGTGTGGCCTTTGATGTGGAAGCAGAGGGACGCCGCATTTACCACGCAGGTGATCTGAACAACTGGAAATGGGAGGGCGCAGGCGATCTGATCAATGGCAAGATCGAGCGTGTTTACAAGCATCAGATCGGTCTGATGTCAGACACTTATTTTGACGCGGCCTTTGTGGTACTGGATCCGAGACTTGCCCAGCATAAGTTCAAGGGCTTCGATTATTTCCTGAAAAATGTTTCCGCAAAATACGTTTTCCCCATGCATTGCTGGCAGGAGTTTGGCGTGATCGACGAATACCTAAGCCGCATAGCCAATCCTACCTTTACCGGACGCATCATGCGGATTACCCAGGAAAATCAGTACTTCGAGGAACTGGATTGAGACTTTGCCGGAATTTTAGGGAAGGGAGGAGTCATGAAGGTAACGATCTTTACAGATGGCGCGGCACGGGGCAATCCGGACGGACCGGGAGGCTATGGCGTGGTTTTGCGCTATGTGGATGGTCACGGCCAGGTGCATGAAAAGGAGCTGTCTGCCGGCTATAAAAAGACAACCAACAACCGGATGGAGCTTATGGCAGCGATCCGTGGACTGCAGCAGCTTCGGCTGCCCTGCCAGGTGGAGCTGTATTCGGATTCCAAATATTTGACGGACGCCTTCAACCAGCACTGGATCGACAGCTGGCAAAAAAAAGGCTGGGTCAAATCCGACAGAAAACCGGTCAAAAACGTGGATCTGTGGAAGACCTTGCTTTTAGCCATGCAGCCCCATCAGGTGACCTATATCTGGGTCAAGGGACATGACGGACATCCGGAAAACGAACGCTGTGACCGGCTGGCGACAGAAGCTGCAGACGGAGGAAATCTGCTGGATGATGTAAGCAACTATTCAGAACCAGGCCAAATTTCATAAATCAAATAATAGGAAGGTGATAAAAAATGAGAGAATTGACTTTAGGAGAAAAACGCTTTATTGATGAATCTACGAATGGATGGCATATGGAGATCTATTCCAGAAATCAGGAGATTACTCCTGAGATTGAAAAACGGATCAGTGAGCTTGCAGAGGCATATGAGGATGCCTTCTATGCATTTTACAAGGATGCACTTCAAAAAGGGGAAGTGATGAATGCCGATGCCATTCAGAGGGATTTTGATGAAGCTTATAAAAAGGAGCATCCGGAATTTTATGATGTAGAAGCATTGCTTCGTGGAGGTTCAACGTGTTAGTGAAACCTGTCACTGCTGATGACATAGATGTCTATATGCCCTATATGTCCAGTGAAGAGATTTACGGCTGTTTTAGCGGAAGATTTATCGTGATGGGAGCCAGTGAAAAATCCCATGATCAGCCCGCCGGCTTTTGCGTCCTGGAGATCCTTCCTGAGTACATTCAGATCCACCGGATTTTTGTGAATGCAGGAGAGAACGGAAAATTGGTTTTCACACAGCTCCTGGAAAAAATCAAGGATATGCCGGGGGAAGACAAACTGCCGATCTATATTCTGGGCAGCCATATGGGAGAAAAAATAAAAGCACTGGGCTTTGTAGCGGATGACAGAAGATTATACTATGAGATAACCAGATTGTCAGATATGAAAGCCATTCCTTTTAAGAAAAGATCCGGCATGAAAGTTGTATTTGCTGAGGATCTGCCGGAAAAGCTTTCAGAGAAATTGCAGCATGCAGATAGGGATCGTTTTTTTCAGTTTCCCTATGATGATTTCGACCCGGAGATCTTTGGAGGAAGCCTGGCCTGTCTGAAGGATGGAGAGATCACCGCATATCTTTTGGTGGAAGAAAGTGATAAATTTGTCACTATCCGAAAGATTTATGCCGCAGACAGGGAAAGCCTGGATGCTTGCTTTTGTGCGCTAAAACTTGCCACCAGTGAGAATTATGCGCCGGATGTACAGCTGGCCTTTCTCTCCACACCCAGAAGTGGTGATTGGGATCTGGAGCGCTATTTTGATCACATACAAAAAGTACCGATTCAGATCATGAAGCTGATATAAAAAAGATGCAAAGGAGATTACAATGAGCTTAGAGGAACAGGAATATAATAAAGCGAAGCGGCAGGTGGATAGCCTGAATGAGCAGATTGGTGTGAATGAGCAGAATTTAGGCCTTGGCTATCTTGACATGAATTCCAGAATGCTTCATCTGGAGGAAACTACCCTGCAGGATAAGGGTCAGTGGAGCGCCCGTAAGGCGGAACATAAAAGACGCAAGGAGAGAATCGAGAACTACTGGCATAGCAGCACCGGCGAAGCTATGGGAAGCCTGAAGGATAAAATACCGAAGGATAAAAAAGGAAATGCTCTTAGCAGAAAGAAGCCGGCGTATTACGTAAACTTTACGCTGAAGGATTTGGAAATCCTTGTAAAAAATAGCGAAAACGGCGGTAATTCCCAGGAATACAACGATGTTGCCACAGATCTGGAGCTTTTCAATGCTTTAGCTGGAAAGCTGGAAGACGCCGAAAAATTAGAGTATCTGGATCGACTTGCCCAGTCCTGCGACAGATATATCAACAACCGTAATCCCTTTTCTCCCCAGGGAAGGCGCCGAAAGGCCATGATTCAACAGATCTATACCAAAGTACAGGCAGAGGCACAGAGAATCAGGAATGAGGAAGCCGAAGCTTACAGGACAATTAATGAAGCCCAGGATCCGACACAGGTACCTCAGGAGGCAGTCGCAAAGGCTCTTGGCGGAAGATTCGCTCGCCTTTCCAGAAAATTGCAGCGGGAGGTGGAAGGTCTCACCTTCGAGAATATTCGGAATATGAATATGAATATGGAAGTGGAGCCGACAGAACAGGAGTTAGAGGAGGATAAGGAACTGGTAAAGATTGCCAAGGCACTGATGGTTCAGAAGGTAGGTGCAGATCAGTCGCCGATTCTGTCAACCAGATTCTTTAATGCCATCGGATGGACGAAGCGTACACCTGCACAATCATCAGATTTTGACGAGGATGTAAAAAAATCTCCGATTAAGGTTAAGTTATATCATACCATTAATGCATTGAAGTCAAGAGAGGGTGAGCCGCCCGAAGATGCCGGCAGGATGATGAGCCAGCTGGTGGGAGAGATAAAGGATAGCCGCCAGTATATGAGCTTCGGAACTTATGGAAAAGGAACTTATACAGCGGCCAGGGGAATTGGTTTTGTGGATGCTGAGGAAGAACTGGGAGAGCAACTGGATAAGGCTGCAAGTGACAATAGCTGGACGTATGGAAAAAACCCGGGCTCGATGCAGGTGACCATGACATTCAATAAAAATGTAAAAGCTATTAATTTTGCGAATGTAAACACGCTGTGTGAGTATTTTTCAAACAAATATCCCGAATTTTATCAGTTGCTGGATAGGAATGAAGAAAACGGCGATTATACTATGCCTAATGTATATTCCTGTGCCAGTATGATTCTTGCATTCTTTGGCTATAATACAGTCTATGCGCCGAATGGGAGTTATTTGTCTTATCGCATAAAGGGTAACCCGGTTGCTGTGGACTATTATGTTACCTTCGACAGAAGTGCATTCACTGTGGACCCCGGCAGCTACGCGATCAGAGATAAATATAATGATATAAAGTGATAGATACAAAGCTGACACTGCTGATGTATCATGGAAAAATAGTAACTGTTCAGCACAGGCTGAAGCACTTGCTGCTGAAGCCGTACAAAAACGTATAGTTTGAAAAGATTCGGCGATTTTTAAATGCGACAGCATCGCCGAATCTCGTATCTGTTCAGGTGGTTCTGAACAGATAC
>CAVITM010000105.1:0-7855 GCA_963645455.1 Moraxellaceae bacterium
TTGACATACCCGCACATTAGCACTATAATCATCACGGTGCATCTGATCCACAAGGATGCATACAATTAAAAAAGATAGGCTAGGGGTGCCCCGGACAGGGGCTGAGATGAACACCCTCATTACTTGAACCGGATCATACCGGCGTAAGGAAGCAGAAAAGTTTTGAGATTTCAGTGTTGCCCCTCCTAAAAGAAAAGGAGGCTTTTTTTATGTGGAAAATGTTTGCGACCCAGTATGTTAATGACTGGGATGAGGTATGCTATCAGCCTACAGCACTGGGCTATGCGGTGTTGGTGGTGGCTGCGCTTTTGTGTATTGCGGTTGCGCTGGCTATCGTGAAACACGCCGGCAAAGGCGGAAAGCAGATCACGACAAGACAGCTCATTTTTTCAGCAATGGCCATGGCACTGGCTACCGTAACATCCATGATCAAGCTGTTTGATGCGCCGATGGGAGGCTCTGTGACACTGTGCAGCATGCTTTTTATCACGCTGATCGGTTACTGGTACGGCCCCAGAGCCGGCATTCTCACAGGCGTGGCTTACGGAATTTTGCAGCTGGTGATTGATCCCTATATCCTGAGCCTGCCCCAGATGCTGGTGGATTACCCCTGTGCCTTTGGTGCCCTTGGCTTGTCCGGATTTTTTTCTGAGAGTAAATACGGCCTGCAGAAGGGTTACCTGCTTGGTATTTTCGGACGTTGGGTATTTGCGTTCCTGTCCGGCTATATTTTCTTTGCTTATTATGCCTGGGATGGCTGGAATCCGGCAGCCTATGCTGCGATCTACAATCTGGCCTATATCGGTGTCGAGGGCGCCATCACGCTGGTGCTGATCTCTCTGCCGCCGGTGAAACATGCGCTGGCCGCAGTGAAAAAGCAGGCCCTTGGCGAGTCCTGATGACTTGTATCGAACGTCTCACTCAGTCAGAGCTTTGCTCCGGCTAAGTTGAAAAATAATTGACAGCCGCCTGATTTTTCCTTAGAATATTAGTTTGGACAAATGATTGAAATGATGAGGATTCCCTCACGAAGGAGGAACAATTTTGGAAGAACCAAGACAGGAAAACAAAATGGGCACCATGCCTGAAGGGCGGCTGCTGATCAATATGTCGCTGCCGATGATGGTATCGATGCTGGTACAGGCGATGTACAATATCGTGGACAGCATTTTTGTATCCAGGATCAGTGAGAATGCACTGACCGCTGTTTCCCTTGCGTATCCGATGCAGACGCTGCTCATTGCAGTGGCCGGAGGCACGGGCGTTGGTGTAAATTCCCTGCTGAGCAAATCACTGGGTGAAAAAAATTATGACCGGGCGAATAAGACCGCTATGAATGGATTATTTCTTTATCTGATCAGCTATGTCGTATCCGCCATCGTAGGTCTTTTGATTGCAAGACCCTTTTATGCCAGTCAGATCAAGGATGCGCCGGTAGAGATCATGGAGATGGGTGTGCGGTATCTGACCATCGTAATGGTGGCTTCCTTTGGTCTTTATGCACAGTTTATTTTTGAACGTCTGCTGCAGGCTACAGGACGGACCGTATGTACCATGGTGACCCAGATGATCGGAGCCATCATCAACATTATCCTGGATCCCATCATGATCTTCGGTTATTTCGGATGCCCGAAGATGGGAGTGGCAGGAGCTGCCATCGCTACTGTCATCGGACAGATCGTGGCTGCATGCGTCGGTTTTGTATATAATATCAAAAAAAATACCGATATCACCTTCAGCTTCAAGGGCTTTCGGCCGGATGGGCATATTATCGCCATGATTTATAAAGTAGGCGCGCCATCCATTGTTATGCAGTCCATCGGATCGGTTATGACCTACGGCATGAATCTCATTCTCGTGGGTCTTTCAGCCACAGCCGCCGCCGTATTTGGCGTATATTTCAAGCTGCAGAGCTTTTTCTTTATGCCGGTCTTTGGCCTGAACAACGGAGTGATTCCTATCGTTGCCTACAACTACGGCGCCAAGAGAAAGGATCGTATGCTTCGCACCATCAAATGTTCCATGGTTGTGGCCTTTTGCCTCATGCTGCTTGGCTTTGTGGTAATGGAGGCGATACCGGGCGCTCTGCTGCTTCTCTTTGATGCATCGGAAAGTATGCTCGCCATCGGTATTCCGGCGCTCCGCAAGATGGCGGTACATTTTCTGATCGCATGGTTTTGTATCGTGGCTGGTTCTGTCTTCCAGGCAGTGGGCAATGGCATGTACAGCCTGTATGTATCCGTGGCGCGTCAGCTGGTGGTGCTGCTTCCGGTGGCCTATCTGCTGTCAAAGCTGGGCGGACTGGATATGATCTGGTGGAGCTTCCCCATTGCGGAGCTGATGAGCGGCCTGATCTCAGGGATCTGCCTCTTATTGACCTATAGAAAGGTGATCGCTCCCCTGCCCGATGTGCAGCAGTGATGAGTCGCAGGACGCAGAAAAATACTACTTTGGGATGATTTATGAACAAAATGTAAACAAAAAGTTCACATAATATTCAATTCATCGACAAAAAATGTTCACAGTCGCTGGATATACTAATACCATCACCTGAGGTGATACACACGAGTAACTTTTTCAATTTTTCATAACTCTCCCCTTTATAGGAACGCCGGTGCAGCTGCATGGGCGTTCAATTTTTTTATTAATTAAACTATTTGACGAAGTCGTCGATACCTAGTATAGTGAAAAGAGAGAGACTTTTTCGCCACAGAAAGTGAGAGGAATACATGATTTTTCGCAAGATATCCGATACGGAGCTGCGCTGCAGCCTGACCGATGAGGAGATTCGTGCATACGGCCTTCAGGTCAGTGATTTTTTGTGCCGCTCAGACAAATCAATTGAATTTTTAGAACATCTGATGGAGGAAGGACAGGAGGAGACCGGCTTTGAGCAGAGCGGCCCCATGTCTGTGGAGGGGATTTTGTTCCAGAACAAGCTGGAGCTGATCTTCCGCGCCATTGATGTTGATCAGATGGAGAACCTGGAGAAGGGCGAGCTGCCATTTTTCCAGACGTCTGCTGCAGATACGGACGCCCAGCCGGATTTTAAGGACGATTCGACAGAGATCCTGCAGCTGATGCAGGTGCGTTTTTCATCCATGGATCGTCTGCTTACGTTTTGCCGACTGCTGACCTTCCCGGAGACGGTGCGCAGCCTCCTGTATGCCGAGGATGACGGATACGTGCTGTTAGCGGATCTGGATGCATGCAGCAGAACCCAGCTTGGCGCCTTTTGCATGCTGGTGAATGAATATGCCAGCGGCAGCATTTATGGCGATCTGCCGGCGAGCCATCTGATGGAGCATGGAGAGCTTATCTGTGAGGAGCCGATCCGGCTGTTACCGAGGCTATCGTCTGTAAAGAACTGAGAAAAAGAAAAGGAGAACACAGTTTGTGGTCTTCTTTTTTTGATTGAGCATGACTGAATATGACTGACTATTGTGCAAATCATCCAAAATCAGCCATGAACGTTTGTGAATTAGTTTGATTGAAAATGACCGTTTGTGGAGGTATAATGTACCTATCACAAAGGAAGGAGGAAAAACATGATCTATACAGTCACATTTAATCCATCACTGGATTACATCGTATCCGTGGACCATTTTACATTGGGGATGACCAACCGCACGCGTTCAGAGATTATGCTGCCGGGTGGAAAGGGGATTAACGTATCCACTGTGCTGAAGAATCTGGGGATAGAGAGCACGGCTCTTGGTTTCACGGCAGGCTTTGTCGGTGATGAGATTGTGCGCAGGGTGGAACAGCTGCAGATACGCTCGGAGTTTATTCGCAGTACCAGTGGCTGCTCGAGGATCAACGTGAAGCTGCAGGACATCGAGGGAACCGAGATCAACGGAAACGGACCGGATATCAGCGCGGATATGATTGCCCGGCTGATGACGCAGCTGGATCGCTTACAGAGAGGCGATACGCTGGTGCTGGCTGGATCGATTCCCTACAGCATGCCATCCGATATTTACCGCACGATCCTGCAGCGCCTATCTGGCCGTGGGATTATGACTGTAGTGGATGCGACACAGGAGTTGCTGCTGCGCGTGCTGGAGTATCACCCGTTTTTGATCAAACCCAACAATCATGAACTGGCAGAGATTTTCGGGGAAGAGCCCCAGACGAGAGAGGCCTGCATCCCTTTTGCAAAAAGGCTTCAGGAGATGGGGGCAGAGAATGTCCTTGTATCACTGGCAGGGAAAGGAGCGATCCTTGTCACGGCAGACGGAGAGGTCTATTCCTCACCGGCGCCCAAGGGAACCCTTGTGAACGGAGTAGGAGCGGGGGATTCCATGGTGGCAGGATTTTTGGCCGGTTGGATGGAACAGGCATCCTATGAGCACGCATTTTATATGGGAATTGCCACAGGCAGCGCCAGCGCATTTTCGGAACATTTGGCCACACGGCCGCAGGTAGATGCAGTATATGAATCATTAATGAAGACTATGGAGGAGTGAATATATGAGGATTACAGAGCTACTCGACCGTCGCAGTATCTCCTTGGATGGGGCACCTGCCGGAAAAAAGGAAGCCATCGATCAGATGATTGATCTGATGGCCCGCAGCGGAAAGATTAATGATGTGGATAAATATCGCAGGGAAGTTTATGCGAGAGAAGAAGAAAGCACCACCGGAATCGGAGACGGCATTGCGATTCCCCACGGTAAATGCGATGCAGTCAGCAAACCGGGGCTTGCTGCCATGGTTGTGAAAAATGGTGTAGAGTTTGATTCTTTAGACGGGGAGCCGGTAAACCTGATTTTTTTACTGGCAGCACCAAATACAACGGATAACGTGCATCTGGATATATTGAGCAAGTTATCGATGCTTCTGATGAATGAGGAATTTACAAATGCGCTGAAGGCCGCAAAGAGCGTTGATGAATTCTTAAAGATTATCGATCAGGCAGACGAGGCGGAGGGCAGCGTCGATGAACGTTTGGCAGACACTTCTTCTGCGGATGCAGTATGCAGACTGCTGGCAGTCACCTCCTGTCCTACCGGAATCGCCCATACCTATATGGCAGCAGAGAGCATCGAGAAGGCAGCTAAGGCGAAAAATTGCTCCATCAAAGTGGAGACAAGAGGCTCCGGCGGTGCGAAAAATGTGCTGACAACCCAGGAGATCGAAGAGGCAGACTGCATCATCATAGCGGCAGATGCCCAGGTGCCTATGAGCCGTTTTGACGGGAAAAAAGTGATCGTGACGCAGGTATCTGATGGCATCAAACATGCAGATCGTCTCGTTGCCCAGGCAATGGAAGGAAATGTGCCGGTTTATCATGATGCGGGGGCAGGCAAGAAAAAGGAGGACACTGCCCAAAGCGGTGGAATCGGACATCAGATTTATACGTGGCTGATGAACGGTGTTTCCCATATGCTGCCATTTGTCGTAGGCGGTGGTATTCTCATCGCTCTTGCCTTTTTGATTGATGGTTTGAATGTAGATTTGGCTGCCCTGCCTGCAGATGAGCGAAGTAATTTCGGAACGATCACACCGGTGGCGGCACTTTTAAAGGGAATCGGAGGAACAGCTTTTGGACTGATGCTTCCGGTACTGGCTGGCTTTATCGGTATGGCCATCGGTGATCGGCCGGCACTGCTGCTGGGCTTTGTCGGCGGTATGATGGCGGCAAACGGAAAATCCGGTTTCCTTGGAGCAATTGTTGCCGGATTTGCGGCAGGTTTTATCATCCGCATGCTTCGAAAGGCCTTTGACAAGCTTCCACAGTCCATCGAGAAGCTGGCGCCGGTGCTGCTGTATCCGGTGATCGGAGTTTTCCTCATCGGAATTCTCATGAACTTTATCGTCGAACCCATCATGGGCGGTATCAATACGGGACTAAATGATCTGCTTACCAATATGGGTCAGATGAGTAAAATTGTACTGGGACTTGTACTTGGCGGTATGATGGCCATTGATATGGGTGGTCCCTTCAACAAGGCGGCATACGTATTCGGCGTGGGCTCTATCGCAGCAGGAAATTACGATATTATGGCAGCTGTTATGATTGGAGGTATGACTCCGCCCTGTGCGATTGCTCTTGCGACGCTGCTGTTTAAAAACAAATTCACGGCGGAGGAGCGGGAGGCCGCACCCACCAGCTTTATTATGGGACTTGGCTTTATTACAGAGGGTGCGATTCCCTATGCAGCGGCAGATCCGCTGCGCGTGCTTCCGGCCTGTATCGCAGGCTCTGCCATCGCCGGAGCGATCTCTATGGCAGCCGGATGTACGCTGATGGCACCTCACGGCGGTATCTTTGTATTTATGGTAGTAGGCAATCCTCTGATGTATGTGGCAGCATGGCTGGCAGGTACTGTGATTTCTGCATTATTGCTTGGATTATTAAAGAAAAATGTGGTACACTGAACGTAGGTGTGAAAGGAGGTTTTCACGATGAGAGAATTTACATATGTAGTGACAGATCCGGAGGGCATTCATGCAAGACCGGCAGGAGATCTGGTCAAGGAGTCAAAAAAATATGCATGCTCCATTAAGCTCACCAAGGACGGCAAGAGCGGAGACTGCAAGAAGATCTTCGGAATCATGGGGCTGGCAGTCAAGTGCGGCAACGAGGTGACCATGACCTTCGAGGGCGAGGATGAGGACGCAGCCTGCGAGGCGATTGAAGCATTTATGAAAAAGACGCTGTAGTTTCACTGCGATTGATCCCCGCATTTGCAAGTTTACCTGCGAATGCGGGGGTTTGTGACTGATTAGGAGAGTGGCTATGCAGATATTTGAAGGAAAAAGTGTACTTGGCGGGATCGCCATGGGGCGGATCCGCGTATACAAAAAAGATGCACAGCAGGTAAAGCGTGTGCGGATAGAGGATGCAGAGTCTGAGGTGACACGGTTTCATGGGGCACGGGAACAGGCGATTCAGCAGCTGGGTGATTTGTATGAAAAGGCGCTGAAGGAGATCGGAGAGACAAATGCCGCGATTTTCGAGGTGCACCAGATGATGCTGGAGGATGACGATTATAATGAATCGGTGGAGACCATCATCCGCTCCCAGCAAGTCAATGCCGAGTATGCAGTGGCGACGACCGGAGACAATTTTGCCGAGATGTTTGCTTCTATGGACGATGATTATATGCGGGGACGGGCGGCAGATGTCCGTGATATTTCGGAACGTGTGATCCGCATCTTAAGCGACGCAGAATCCGGTGGGATTGATGGGAATGAGCCGGTGATTTTAGTGGCAGATGATCTGGCACCGTCAGAGACCGTGCAGATGGACAAGAGCAAAGTGCTTTCTTTCGTGACGATTCACGGTTCTTTGAATTCCCATACGGCGATTCTGGCCCGGACCATGAATCTTCCGGCGCTGGTTGCGACAAATATTGAGACGCCGGATGCCATCGACGGATGCTTTGGGGTGGTTGACGGTGAGGCAGGTCTGCTTTATGTGGAGCCGGATGAGGCTGCCATGGAGCAGCTGACAAAAAAGAGAGACAAATTTTTAGAGCAAAAGGAGCTTCTCGAGACGCTAAAAGGCAAGGAGAATATCACCATCGACGGTAAAACGGTCATGCTCTATGCCAATATCGGAAATACTAAGGATCTTTCGACGGTACTGCTTAACGATGCCGGCGGAATCGGCCTTTTCCGAAGTGAGTTTATTTATCTGGAGCGGGATCATTTCCCCAGCGAAGAAGAGCAGTTCGCCATCTACAAGCAGGTAGCTCAGACCATGGCAGGCAAGCGCGTCATTATCCGGACACTGGACATAGGCGCAGACAAGCAATGCGATTATTTTGATCTGAAAAAAGAAGAAAATCCCGCCCTGGGATGCCGGGCCATTCGTATTTGCCTGACGAGACCGGAGATTTTCAAG
>CAVITM010000106.1:0-7854 GCA_963645455.1 Moraxellaceae bacterium
TACCTATGTGGCGGTATTTGATGGGAGGTAAGCATTGAACATCATTGACAATGTGGTGGCAGTGCTGTCACCGAAGGCCGCCTATGAGCGACTGGCGTACAGAATGGCCCTTGCAGAGCAGGAGAAAGCATTAGCCTACGATGCTGCCGGATATGACCGACTGAATCGGAACTGGAACGCGAGAAATGAGCCTGCGGAGTGGGCCGATCAGGCTGACCGGGACACGGTAAGAGCCAGAGCAAGAGACATGGAGCGGAATTCCGATATCATGAATTCTCTTGTGAGCGCCTATAAGCGAAACGTCTATGGCGCAGGGTATCGGCTTCGGGCCGTGACTGAAAACAGCGAGATCAATCAGGAACTCGAAAAGCTGTGGCAGAGGTGGTGCAAGAAACAGCACTGCGATGTGTCCGGTACTCAAGGCTTTAGGGCACTGATGCGCATGGCTGTGGAGCGGAAAAAGATAGATGGCGGCATTATCATCCTGAAATGCTACACGGACGATGACTTTATACCGTTCAAGCTGCAGCTCATCGAGGTGGATATGCTCGATTCAATGGCACAGACGCCGAAACATGCGGGAAACCGCGTATCAGGCGGCATTGAGCTGGACAGATACAACAAGCCTGTCGGCTACTTCCTCCGGCAATATTCCCAGGATGGCATGCAGACGGATGAGGTGAAATATTACGATGCGAAAGATGTGATTTTCTACTTCACACGTCACAGACCGACACAGATCCGCGAGATGTCCGACATGGCGCCATCAATTCCGAGAATCAGAGACGTAACCGAGTTCTTTAGGGCGTTGTCCGTGAAGGAACGTATCATGGCATGTCTATCGGTGTTCATCACGAAGGAGCTGCCGGTTTCCACGGGCCGTATCAATGGCGGCGGAGCACATCCGGATAGAGAATACCAGGGCAAGACCTTAACGCCTGGTATGATCAACTATCTGAATCCGGGAGATAAGGTCAACACGGTACAGCCGAGCGGGCAGAGTGCGGATGCAGCGCAGCATATCAAGCAGCAGTTAAAGCTGTTAGGCTCCGGACAGGGACTCAGCTATGAAGCGACATCCAGAGACATGTCAGAGAGCAATTACAGCTCTGCGAGACAAGGGGCCATTGAGGACGAGCTGACCTATGAGGAAGACGTAGAACAGCTCATGGAGATCATGGACGAGATTTACGAAACCTTCGTAATCTCGGCATGGCTGAAGGGATACATCCACGTAGCAGACTTCTGGCAGAATAAGCATGCTTATTTCCGCCATGAGTGGAAGAAACCGCCGAAGAAGTGGATTGATCCGGTAAAGGAAACCAATGCGAACAAGATTGCACTTTCGACAGGCCAGAAAACCTATGCCGATATGGCAGCGGAAAACGGCAGAGACTGGCGAGAACAGATTGACGAAATCGCAGAGGTTCAAGAGTACGCCAAAGCGCGAGGCGTCTCAATAGGGGAGGTGAGTACGAATGGCAGTTAGAAAAGTGCCGGAGGTGGGCGTTTATCATCGGGAACTGAAAGCAGACGTTCGGGCGGTAGAAGGAGAAGACAATGCAATAGAGCTTAGCTTCTCTTCCGAAGCGCCGTATGATCGGGCGTTTGGTCCGGAGATTCTGGACCATAGCAAATCATCCGTAAGACTTCAGAGACTGAAGGATACCGGATGCGTGCTTTTCAATCATGACAGAGATCGAGTGATTGCAGGCATCAAGAAGGTATGGCTCGGAGATGACGGCAAATGCAGAGCAAAGATTGTATTTGACGAAGATGAGCCGTCCCAGATCATCAGGAAAAAGGTGGAATCCGGGACACTGAAGGGCGTGTCTGTCGGTTACCAGGTATATGCCTGGGAAGAAGTCCGAAAGGGCGCAAAAACCGCAGACGGCAAGTATCAGGGATATTGCTGGGTAGCGAGAGACTGGGAGCCGTATGAGTTCTCTATCGTATCCGTTCCGGCAGATACCACTGTAGGCGTTGGCCGTTCGCTTGAAAACGGCAATAGAGAAGGCAGGTCGCTGGATTGGTTCGTCCGGCAGTCTGATATAAACAAAGCAACTTTCAAACAGGAGGAAAGACCATGACAGAAAGAGAAATCCTTGAGCGGCAGCAGGCACTGCTTGACGCCGCAAGAAACGGAAACCGCGATCTGACTGCAGACGAACAGGCTGAGTACGACAGCCTGCAGGCAAATCTGAACAAGATCCGCGAGGCAGCACCGAATCAGGCAGCAGCTCCGCAGACAAGCGCAGCAGAGCCGGACGATGCAATCCAGAGAGCAATTGCAGCAGAGAGGCAGAGAACAGCCGACATCAACGAGCTGTGCAGAAGTTTCAACATTGACGGAGCTGAGTACATCCGGAGCGGTATGACCATGGACCAGGTCAGAGAAGCTGTTCTGAAGGACCTCAGAGCAAACCACGCTCCTTCTGCTGCCGGCATTAACGTCACAGAGGCAGGAGAGGACAACTTCCGCCGGGATATGGCTGATGCAATGTGTGCAAAGGCTGGCGTAGAGGTGCAGAACGCAAGCGCAGAGGCGCAGAACATGCGCTCCATGAGCCTGAGAGATATGGCTATTAGCTGTCTCTCCAGAGAGGGAAGAAACGCAAACGAGCTGCTCCGCATGAACCCGGACGATCTGTACCAGACAATGTGCAGACAGTTCTACAATCCGACTGCAGCTTTCCCCGCTATTCTGGACAGCTCCATCAAGAAGTCTATTGTGGATGTCTACAAGAAGGTACCGACTTCCTTTGAGAAGTGGACCACAAAGGGAAGTCTGTCAGACTTTAAGGAGACAAAGGATCATGAGTACCTGATGGGCGGCGCTGGCGAGTTCCTGAAGGTTCCGGAGAACGGCGAGCTGCAGGGCGATAAGCCTTCAACTGAGCTGCTCCCGACAAGAAAGATCGAGACCTATGGCAGACAGTTCACTATGACCCGCCAGGCGTTCATTAACGACGACATCGGCTTCATGACCAGAATTCCGGGCGTGTATGCGGCAGCAGCCAAGAGAACCATTGACAAGCAGTGCTATGAGGCTCTGTTCAACAATGTGACTTTTGCTGATGGCGTAAAGCTCTTCCACGAGAAGCACGGCAACCTGGTAAAGGCCGGCAGCGCACCTTCTCAGGCAGCCATCCAGAACATGATTCTGATGATGCAGAAGCAGAAGGATCCGTTCGGAGATGCTCTGTACATGACACCGAAGTATATCGTTGTTCCGGTAGGCTACGGCTTCGATCTGGATGTTATCCTGCATTCCGCTCAGGTTGTCGGCTCTGCAAACAACGACAAGAACCCGCTTGCAACAATGCACTTCGAGGTAGTCGAGTCCCCTGTGCTGAATACACTCGCGGGAGAGAATGCCATCCCTTGGTTCATTGTGGCTGATGAGTATTCCGCAAAGACCATCCAGGTAGATTACCTGAACGGTCAGGAGACACCGACCATCAGAAGAATGGAGACACCGGGCAAGCTTGGCTTTGTATGGGACATCTATCTCGACTGGGGCGTATCCGTGAGAGACTTCCGCGGTATTGTTATGAACCCGGGCGCAAAGATGGCCTAAAAGGAGGTAACGCATGAAAACAGCTTATGTAAGCAGAGGCGAGAGCCTTGATTATGTAAACACCACCGGCGCAAAGATTGGGGCCGGTGACATCGTAGACCTGACTTCTCGCATCGGCGTAGCTGGCTGTGATATCGCAGTAGGCGAGACCGGAGCGGTAGAGGTTAACGGCGTGTTCGATATGCCGGCAACCGCTGCAGGAGATGTCGCTGTAGGAACAGCGCTCTACTTTGATGGTACCGGCATCACTGATACAGCCGGCGCAAAGACCGCAGGATATTGCGTGAAGGCATTCTCTGCCGGCGACGCAATGATCCGTGTGAAGCTGCTGGGATGAGCAGACTGATTGCGAAGCGGGACATCATCCTGAGAGACCGCATGTACCGGGTGGGCGAAGTGCTCCCATCCGGCACAGGTCTGGAAGAAGCCTGGATTGCTGCCGGATCTGCCGAAGATCCGGTGCAATATCTCAAGCAGAAGGCCAAAGAGAAGCACGTAAAAGCAAAACGCGCAGCTCTGAAGGCTGGGCTTGAGGGCGACATGGTGATTAACGCAGAAGAGCCGGTAAGCCTTGTGGGGCAGATCCCGAAGACGGAGAAACGGAGAACCGGAGATGAAAAGCTTTAAACAGATTCTGGCAGGGGACATAAAGTCAACATTCCTAAACCTCGATGAGTTCGGAGAGACACACACAATCAATGGCCGTGAAATGACCATCATTGTAGATGCGAACGAAGTCGAAGAGAGAGGAAAAAAACAGTTTGCGCATCCTACCATTGACGGAATCTATGAAGACAACATCTTGATTTACGTTTCGAGGAAGACATTCGGAAAACAGCCGGCACACGGGCAGGAGCTGAAGCTTGACGGCAAGGCGTACCGCATTGAGGACTCCAGGGATGAAGGCGGTGTGCTTTCCATCACGCTTGTGAGGTATCAGTCATGAGCGGAATCACGATAAGCATTGACGAAGCCGAATATTCGAAGATCATCAAGGCGCTTCGACAAGTCGAAGGAAAGTCTGAGGAATCTGTTTTCAAGAACGCGGTGAACAATACGGCAAAGTTCGCAAAAAGCCGCCTTGAAAGACAGGTTAAGAAGATCTACGGCGGTGAAGCACCGGCGGGTGTATCCGGAAGAGACCACATCGAAAAGGGCCGGGTAAAGAATCCGACCGCAACGATCATCTTTAAATCCGAACAGCCGGACATCCGAAAGCATCTTGTGAACTATTCCGGCGCAATACCGACAAAGACTGCATACAAAGGCGGTCAGCGCGTCAAGTTCCCGGTTTACGTACAGCAGCTCCGAGGGCATGCAATGCAGCTTGCGCAGGGCGGCGGCTCGCTGGGCTTTATGATTCGGTGCAAAAACGGACATATTGCCGTAGTGACGCATACTAGCAAAGGCAGCAGAAAGCTGAAGACGTGGATGGGATCATCAGATCGTTCCATGGTCAGAAGTGACAAGGTATACGGCGATAAGAACATTCAAGAGACGATCAACAAGAAGCTGCTGAGCAATTGCGAAAAGGCACTTGCCAGAGCACTCGGATAGGAGGCTTAAATGAGGGCAGATACAGAGTTCTTGCTTCAGACTCCGCTTGGATGTCAAAGAGCGCTTGCCGAAGAAATCGAGAAGCTGACAGACGATATGCTCTTTCAAAACGCCCAGAAGCCGGATGAGCTTGTAAAACTGAAGGTTTACGAGCAGGCTATTCCGGTCAGCGGATCGGAAAACGAAACGAGCGGCGGAGGCGAGGAAGAGGACAGCATTGAGTTTCAGCAGGACGATGTCGCAGACGGCGTGATTAAATGCCCGTGGTGCACTGTGAAGCTCGAAAAAGGCTACCAGGAGGGCCCCGATCAGAAACAGTACGTGAAGGCGTCCATTGTGTTCGGGATTTTCAACAATGCGCGGGAGAACAACGGACACCGTGAGGTATTGAGCCTCATCGGCAGAGTTGTGAACCGATTCGGGAAAGACCCGATACTCGCACAGCAGTATGAGTGCACGGGCGCTTTCAACTGGGAGCTAAATGAAGAGGACACACAGCAGTTCAGCTTTGGCGTAGTCTCTACGGAATTCCGATTCAGAGGAATCATGAAGAGAGAAAGCAGGTTTATATGAGTGAAGCAACAAAGAAAGCCGTGAAGGCAGAGGAAACGGAGGTCGCAAAGACCGAGGTTACCGCCGAAGCGGTAGAAACACAGCGCATCTACATCGGGCCAGGTTTCCGCGGCGTAACGCACGGAACGATTTACCTGGGCGAGCTGCCGCCGCATCTTGAGGAGGCTATCAAAGAGCTTCCGGCAATCGGCGAGCTGGTAGTACCGATGAGCAAGCTTGTGGAGAGCAACAAGGCTCTGCGGGATGCTGAATCCGGCTTGGCCAAGATTTATAAATACGTTGACGAAAAAAAGAACGGGAGGGCATAAGACATGTCTTATATGCACAGAATCAGCACGTCTGAGCAGGCAACCGCATTAACGGTGCCGGTGACCTCTGACGCGTCCCTGAGAGTCGTTGTAGGTACAGCTCCGGTCAATCTGGCAGAAGATCCTACAGCAGTCGTAAATGTTCCGGTGCTTGCCAACAGTTACAAGGAAGCGGTATCACAGCTCGGATTTTCCGAGGATTTCGCAAGCTATAGCCTTTGCGAGATGATGTACTACTCATTCCAGGTATACAGCGTAGCACCGATCATCTTTATCAATGTGCTTGACCCGACAAAGCACAAGAAGAGCTATGCGAACACAGCCGTAGCTGTTGTGAAGAGCGTAGCCACCATCGAGGAGGCCGGCTTGATGTTGGATACTCTGGTGGTTAAGTCGGGAAGCAAGACCCTTGCAAAGGATACCGACTACGTAGCTGCATTTAACGATGACGGCTATGTGGAGATCACACTGCTTGCATCCGGATCAGGCGCAAGCGCAACATCTCTTGACGTATCCGCTGATCAGCTGGATCCGTCCAAGGTGACGAAGAAGGACATCATCGGCGGTTATGATTCCGCAACCGGAAAAGATACCGGCATCGAGGCTATCCGCTCGGTATATCCGAAGCTCGGTATGGTTCCGGGACTTCTGCTTGCACCGGGCTGGACAACTGACGCAGAGGTAGCTGCGGCACTGATCGGAAAGACTGAAGATCTGAACGGACTCTTTACCTGCGAGGCCCTGATTGATATGGACACCACAACGGCGAAGAAGTACACAGACCTGAAGACCGCCAAGGAGACCATGGGCGTACAGAATGAGCATGCCATTATGCTCTGGCCGAAGATCAAGTTCGGCAGCAGAGTATACAACTACTCGACTGTATGGGCCACCATGGCGGCGCAGTGCGACGGCGATCACGGCGATGTTCCGTACAAGTCTCCGTCAAACGAGACCCTGTACGCAGCTGCTGCGGTACTGGATGACGACACAGAGGTGCTGCTAGATATTCCGCAGGCCGAGGTGGTCAACAGCTACGGTATCGTAACTGCAATGAACGACAACGGATGGAAGAGCTACGGCAACAACACATCTATTTACCCGTCTAGCACGGACCCGAAGGATAGATGGATTGCATGCCGGAGAATGATGAGCTGGTACAGAAACCACTTCATTCTGACATTCAAGTCCAAGGTAGATGAGCCGGCATCCTATCGGCTGATTGAGTCCATTGTGGATTCCGAAAACATTTACCTGAACAGTCTGAAGGCAACCGGATCCATTGCGGGCGGTTCCATCAGCTTCAACGAGTCGGACAATCCTGTGACCGAGATTATGGACGGCCATATCAAGTTCACGACATCGGTAGGCTTCTGGACACCGGCGGAGTGGATTGAGGATGAAATCACATTCGACCCGAACCTGATTTCTGCAGCATTAGGAGGTGAATAATCATGTCAATCGGAGTTAATCAGATTCCCGAGGTGCTGAACGAATACAACGTCTATGATGACGACACAAATGTATTGATCGGTATCTCTGACTCGGTAACCCTTGCGGCAATGCAGCTCATAACAGCAACCATCTCGGGCGCAGGCATCGGCGGCGAGTACAGCGCCCCTGTAGTTGGACACTGGCAGAGCGTGCAGCAGGAGATTCCCTTCAGAACCCTGTACAAGAGCGTTCTTCAGTATATGGACCATACCAAGGTTGCAAAGTTCTCTCTGAGAGGTGCGCTGCAGGTAACCGACAAGGACACAGGCACTACCAGCATGGTGCCCATCCGGTACGTGGTCCGCGGAAAGACAACCGAGGTAAACCCGGGCTCTGCAAAGC
>CAVITM010000107.1:0-7843 GCA_963645455.1 Moraxellaceae bacterium
CTGCAGGGCTACACTTATACCAGAACGGATGGCCTGGGCAATAGCTTTTCCTTTTTAGACGGTGACTGTCTGCTCTTTGATATCCGACGCAATCTCCATACAGATTACGAGAGCTGGGGCACACACTAACGGCCATTGCAAGTTTGCCAAAAAAGGGCTACTATGGAGAAAACGGGAGGTGAACGTGATGTCAGAGAAGATTCAACAATTTTTACAGATGGTGGAGGAGTCAGACAGCATCGTGTTTTTCGGCGGTGCAGGAGTGAGTACGGAGAGTGGCATCCCGGATTTTCGAAGTGTGGACGGGCTGTATCATCAATCCTATGATTATCCGCCGGAGACGATCCTGAGCCATAGCTTTTATCTGGCGAAGCCGGAGGAGTTTTACCGGTTTTACCGGGCGAAAATGCTCTGCCCGGGAGTGCAGCCGAATGTGACCCATCGCACCCTGGCAAAGCTTGAGGCAGCAGGAAAGCTTCGTTCTGTCGTCACACAAAATATTGACGGACTGCATCAGGCCGCAGGCTCCAAGCGTGTATGGGAGCTGCATGGCAGCGTGCATCGCAACTACTGCCAGCATTGCGGCAAGCTGTTTGACGCGAACTACATATTGGAATCGACGGATCCGGTTCCTCTCTGCGATGAATGCGGCGGACGGATCAAGCCGGATGTTGTGCTCTATGAGGAGGGGCTGGACAATGAGACAGTTCGTCAGGCGATTCATGATATTTCCCAGGCAGACATGCTCATTATCGGAGGCACCTCGCTGGCTGTTTATCCGGCAGCGGGACTGATCGATTATTATCGGGGCAACCGGCTTGTGCTGATCAACCGCAGCGCGACACCCATGGACGATCGGGCGGATCTTGTCATACAGGAGAGCCTTGGCACAGTGTTCGGACAGATTCAGATTTGAGAGGAAAAACCGATGGACTACCATGTAGGAGATATTGTGACACTAAAAAAAGGACATCCCTGCGGCACACATGACTGGAGGATTTTGCGTGTAGGGGCAGATTTCCGGCTGGAATGTCTGGGTTGTGGACATCAGGTCATGCTTGCACGCAAGATCGTGGAAAAGAACACAAAAAAGCTGCAGCCGGCAGAAAAATCATGAAAAATCATAGCAAAAGGGATTGATTTATCTGGAAAAATATGATAAAATTGCATCTCGTGAACTATGTTTCCTTGCTCACTCCACGCATCCATGAGAGAGTGGGCCAGAGACCAAAAGGAGGTAAAAACGATGCACAATTATGAATTAGCACTCATTGTGAATGCCAAGATCGAAGACGATGCAAGAACCGCTACCGTGGAGAAGGCAAAAGAGTACATCACTCGTGCCGGCGGCACCATCACTGATGTTGAGGATTGGGGCAAGAAGAAGCTCGCTTATGACATCCAGAAGATGAGCGAAGCATTCTACTACTTCATTCACTTTGATGCGAACTCTACCGCTCCCGCGGAGATTGAAAATAACGTCCGCATCATGGACAACGTTCTTCGTTTCTTGTGTGTTAGAACAGACGAGAAGTAGAATAAGGAGAACCGAATGAATAAGGTTATTTTGGTGGGTCGTTTGACCCGTGACCCTGAGGTACGTTATTCTCAGGGCGAGAACGCAACAGCAGTTGCGAGATATACGTTAGCAGTAGACAGACGCATGAGCCGCAGCAATCAAAGCGACGGCCAGCAGACCGCTGATTTTATCCAGTGTGTGGCATTTGGCCGTTCCGGAGAATTTGCAGAGAAGTATCTGCACAAGGGAACCAAGATTATTGTGACCGGACGAATCCAGACCGGATCCTACACGAACAAGGACGGACAGCGTGTATATACGACGGACGTAGTTGTGGAGGATCAGGAATTTGCTGAGAGCAAGAATGCTTCTTCCGGCAATGGCGGCGGATTTGCTCCTGCTGACAGACCGTCACCCAGTGATGCGGGGGACGGATTCATGAACATCCCTGAAGGGATCGATGAGGAATTACCATTCGCTTAAATATTTATAGGAGGTAGAGAGCTATGCCTTACAATAAGAGTGACAGAGACGGCGCTCCGGCAAAGAGACGCCCGATGCACAGAAGAAAAAAGGTTTGCGTATTTTGTGGAAAAGATAATGTAATCGATTACAAGGATACCAACAAGTTAAAGAGATATATCTCTGAGAGAGGTAAGATTCTTCCCAGAAGAATCACCGGCAACTGCGCAAAGCATCAGCGTGCACTGACCGTTGCGATCAAGAGAGCACGTCACGTAGCATTGATGCCCTACGTACAGGAGTAAAAAAGAGACCCACCACAGATTTTGTGGTGGGTTTTTTCATTTTTCCATATTTGCAAACTTGGTGTATTCCGGCAGCCAGACGAGGTTGATGGTTCCGATGGGACCGTTTCTCTGCTTGGCGATGATGATCTCGGCGATGCCCTTATTCTCCGTGTCCTTGATGTAGTAGTCCTCACGATAGATGAACATGACTACATCGGCATCCTGTTCGATGGCACCGGACTCACGCAGATCCGAGAGCATGGGGCGGTGATCCGGCCGCTGTTCCACGGCACGGGACAGCTGGGAGAGGGCGATGACCGGTACGTTGAGCTCTCTCGCCAGGCTTTTGAGGGCGCGGGAAATATCTGAGATCTCCTGCTGTCTGGAGTCGGAGGCTCTGCCGCTGCCGCTCATGAGCTGCAGGTAATCGATGATGATAAGCTTCAGATCATGCTCCAGCTTGTATTTGCGGCACTTGCTGCGAAGCTCGGAGATGGAGATGCCGGGGGTATCGTCGATGATGAGCTTGGATTGTCCGATGGTGCCTGCGCCGTCGATCAGATCCTCCCAGTCCTTGTCGGTCAGATTGCCGGAGCGAAGCTTCTGGGCATCGACCCGGGCTTCCAGGGCAAACAGTCGGTTCACCAGCTGTGTTTTTGACATCTCCAGACTGAAGATTGCCGTGCAAAGATTGCTTTTTAATGCAACATACTGGGCGATATTCAGCACGAAAGCTGTCTTTCCCATGGAAGGGCGGGCAGCCACCAGTACGAGATCGGAGGGCTGCAGCCCGGAGGTCTTGTAATCCAGATCGAGAAATCCGGTGGCGATGCCGGTCACAGAGCCCTGGGTCTTGGAGGCCCGTTCGATTTGATCCAGGGCATCCAGTACTACCTGCTTGATGGGGACATAATCGCTTCCGCCGCGGTTTTGCAGCAGATCAAAGACTTTTTTTTCGGTCTGTTCCATGAGGACATCTGTCGATTCCGTGCCCTGGTAGCAGTCGTTGGCGATCTCCTCGGTGGTCTTGATCATGCGCCGCAGCATGGATTTGTCACGGACAATCTCCGCATAATAACGGGCATTGGCAGAGGTGGGCACGGTGTCCACCAGATCTTTTACATATTCCAGGGCGCTGATCTCCGGCGGGACGTTCATCTCCTTTAGCTTGTTCTGGAGCGTGATCAGATCCACAGGCTCACGGTGGTTGAGCAAATCCACCATCGCCTCAAAGAGAAGCCCATACTGCCTGTGATAAAAATCATCTGCCGTGAGCAATTCGGATGCGACAAAAATCGCGTCGCGATCCATGATCATGGAGCCGATCAGCGATTGCTCCGCCTCAAGGGAATTGGGCATCGTACGTTTGATGATGGTTTCTTCTCCTGGCATGGCAGCTTACCCCTCTGACACATGTACGGTAAAGGTAGCTGTCACCTGGGGATGCAGCTTGATCGCAACCTCATAGGTGCCCAGTGCCTTGATGGGATCCTTCAGGACCATTTTCTTCTTGTCAAGCTCCAGATTCAGCTGTTTTTTGGCTGCCTCTGCGATCTCCTTGGTGGAGATAGAGCCGAAGGTCCGGCCGCCTTCACCGGCTTTCATCTTGACTTCGATCTTTTTATCCTTTAATTCCTCTGCAAATTTCTGTGCGGCCTCTAAATTTTCCTCAGCGACTTTTTTGGCGTGCTGATTCTGAAGCTTGAGATCGTTGAGATTTTTGCTGGTAGCTTCTACGCCCAGCTTCTTCGGGAGAATCATATTTCTTGCGTAGCCGTCACTGACCTCTACGATCTCTCCCTTTTTTCCAAGTGTCTTTACGTCTGCTAATAAAATGACTTTCATACCTTGATGTCTCCTTCCTCTATCATTTTGTCAATGGTCTGACGAATCATATTTTTGACTTCTTCAATGGTGTAATGCTCCAGCTGTGCACCGGCGATGGTTAAATGTCCGCCGCCGCCGAGAGCTTCCATGATGAGCTGCACATTGATCTCATCGATGGAGCGGGAGCTGATATAGACTTTTCCTTTGTACGCAGTCAGTACAAAGGAGGCCTTGATGCCGGTGATGTTCAAAAGCTCGTTGGAAGCCTGGGCACCGACAATGGTAGGGCTGTTGATGTTGTCGGAGGGGCAGACCGAAATGGCAAATGCATCCCGGTAAACCTCTGCATGGCGCACAACCTCCGCCCGGGCCTTATAATCATTCATGTCATTGCGCAGCATTTTGCGCACCCGGGTGACTTCCGTGCCGCACCGCTTCAGATAAGCAGCCGCTTCAAAGGTGCGCACGCCGGTCTTTGCCATAAAATTGTTCGTGTCGATGAGAATGCCGGCGTAGATGCTGTCGGCTTCCTGCGGCGCCAGCTTGATGCCCTCGGTAAAATACTGCAGTACCTCTGCCACCATCTCGCAGGCGGAGGAGGCATAGGGCTCAATATAGGAAAGTGCCGGATTCTCAATGATCTCGCTGGACTGCCGGTGATGGTCAAAAACGACAACATTTTTTGTCATTTTCAGGATCTCCGGACATTCTGTATTGCTGGGACGGTTGGTGTCTACTACCATGACCACGGTGTTTGGTGTGCAGACAGCCATGGCCTGCTCACTGGTCACAAATGTGTCTGCTGCATAGCCTTTTTCCTCGGTAAAAAGCTCACGGAAGGGCCGAAGGGTGGAGCTGACGGTGTTGAGCACGATCTGGACCTTTTTATCCAGTGTCCGTGCTGCGCAGTAGATACCGATGGCAGCACCAAAGGAATCCATGTCGCTGATCTGGTGTCCCATGACGATCACCCGCTCCTTGCTCTCGATGATACTGCGCAGCGCATGAGCCTTGACCCGGGCTTTGACACGGGTGTTCCGCTCTACCTGCTGTGCTTTGCCACCGAAATAGGTGACCTTTTCGCCTTCCCGCAGCACTACCTGGTCGCCGCCGCGTCCCAGGGCGAGATCAATGGCCAGACGGGAATATTCGTTGTTCTGGGTGTAGGTGGGAGCCGTGTCTCCAATGCCCATGCTGAGTGTGACAGCCATGGTATTGCCCACCTTGACGGTCTTTACATCCTCCAGAATACTGAATTTGTCAGCCTTGAGCGTCTGGAGATATTCGTGCCGGAATACGACAAAATATTTATCGTGATCCGTCTTGCGCACCAGGGCATCCACCTTGGAAAAGTAGGCGTTGACCTTGCGGTCGATGAGAGCAACCAGCAGGGCGCGTTTTACATCCTCGATGCTCTCAAGTGCCTCGTCATAATTGTCAATATAGACCTGGGCAACCACCATTTTCTGGTCTTCATTTTCCTGCAGACAGCGGTTGAGCTCGGTCTCATCAAAGAAATAAACGGCAGTCAGGTAATGCTGCTCGGTGGCGTTCTCTAAAAGCTGCGTGTCACCTAAAAAATTGTTAAAATAAATGCGATGCATGGAAACCCGCAGATGGTAGTTCTCCATGGGCAGCGCCAGCTCTAATATATCCTCGCTTTGCAGCAGTTCCCTGGAAATGGATGGGAAAATCGAGGTGATGGATTTGTGATAGCTCTTGTCCTTGCCGGTCAGATCGGTAAAGCGGTTGTTGACCCAGATGATCCGTCCGTTATAATCGACCAGCGCATAGGCGATCTCAAATTCGTTGAGCAGCTTTTTCTGTACGGAGCCGTACTGCGTCGCGTAGTTGATCAACTCATTGATCAGCAACGGCTTGCAGCGAAAATAACCGATAAATACCGTCGCTGTATACACGCAGGTAAACAGGGTCATGCAAAATCCGAGATCCAGGTCAAAGAAGTAGCATGGAATATTCAGCACTACCAGCAATATAGATAAATAAAGCGGCGCACACAGATAGTGGAGCAGCCGGCCTTTGAATTTGATCGAATGGTGACTCATGAAACCTCCTGAAAGCTTTTTCGTAAAACGCAAGTCCTGTCAAAAGCTATAATCATGAGCATTATACCACAGTGAGGAGGAAGTTTCATCTTTTTTTAAAATGAAAAAAAGGAGATCAACGACTGCTGATCTCCTTCGTGTTCATCTAAAGAACAATTAACCCTCGCTGATTGCTCCGGTCGGGCATGCGCCTGCACAGGTACCGCAAGATACACAAGCATCTGCATCGATGACATACTGGCTGTCACCTGCTGAGATAGCGCCTACAGGGCACTCGCCTTCACATGTTCCACAAGATACACAAGCATCACTGATTACGTAAGCCATTGGTTTATCCTCCTTGTATAAAATATCACGTGTTTACATTTCTGTAGCAATCATTTTAGTACAAAAACTGTGGAAAAACAAGCGTGACGCGGGCAAAATTGTGCATAAAATCAGGTACTAGGATTAGTCGTGTAAAACTTTGTATGAGTTCTGCTGGACAATCCCCGGGAAAGTGTTTATAATAAGCTACGGAAAAATCACAAAGGAGGAATTAAGAAATGGCTGCAACAGTGACGAAGGACACGATGATCGGCGAATTACTTCAGATAGATGAGAGCATTGCTCCGGTATTACTCGGTATCGGCATGCACTGCCTCGGATGTCCGTCTTCCCAGATGGAGACCATCGAGCAGGCCGCTATGGTTCACGGAATTGAGCCGAACGCTCTGGTTGAGCAGATCAATACCTTTTTAAAGCATGAGAAATAAAAAAAGATGAGCCCTCCGCTTGGATGTGATATGCACCGGCGGGGGGCTTTTTTCTATTTTTGCATACTTTATATCTGGGCGAGACGCTGCAGGGCATCGTGGCTCGCGACGCATTGAAAATGCTCCTGAAAGAAAGCGGCTGCGGAATCAGTATAGCGGTTCTGGAAGGCATATTCAGATAAAGTGTTGCATACCTTATTGAACTCGGCAGGAGTGTGATGTCCCTTGTGCAAAAGCAGATAGTAGACATGCTCCTGGGGATCGAGAAACAGGGAGTTGTCCTCAGTATAAAATCCCTTTAGCACGTGGGCAATCCGCACGAGATGCGGCAGCTGGCGAACGGAAAACAGCCGCACCAGATCGGCGGGAGCTTCTATATCGGGGGCGGCCGGTGTGCCGTCGGCAGAGGCGCCTTCAGCGGTATCATTGGACGGAGCAGAAGAGCTGTCCTTGCGGGGCAGGGAAGCAGATGCTTTTTTGACCAGCTCGGCAGCGGCTGTAGTACCAAGTCGCTCCAGCAGTGACCGAATCGAATCGGCGCCCTCCAGGGTAGGAGAGTCGTCATCGTCCTGCTGCAGAGGATATTCATCAGAATCGGTGAAGTTGGAAAAACGGGTATCCAGCTCCTCCGGATATTCTACCTTTGTGATGGTCAGCAGGATGGAATGATCTCGCATGGGAACTGCCTCAATCACAAGGGGAAGTTCGTCGGTATGAAAGTCAAATTCGCAGGCTGCCATCTGGAGCATCTCGCGAAACAGCTGTTTTGTTTTGTCATTGCCATAGGCCAGCTCACCTGGCTGCAGATGGCGGTCTGCCAGATCCTGCTCACTTAAGGTGCAGCAGATCTGATTTTCATTAATCTGTTCTAATTTCATAAATAAAATCCTTATCGTTGCGTTCATCAAATTCTGAATAGAACTATAT
>CAVITM010000108.1:0-7831 GCA_963645455.1 Moraxellaceae bacterium
CTTGGCAGCATAATATTCGTAGGTCTCCTGTGTCATGGGATCTACCGTCTTGGTTGAATCTGACAGATACTGCAGCGTATCTTCAAGAATCATCTCACAGGCCTGATCCAGACTGGAAAATGCCGCGTGGCGGATCTCCTCCAACCGGCCAGCCTTGTCGCGATGGGGCTCGATATAATCAGCAATAAATACAATCTGCTGAAGGGGCTGCATCGCCGGCGCACCGGTTGTATGGGTCTCGATGGCAGCCAGAACCTCTTCACTTTCAATGCCATATTTTTCACGGGCCATCACTGCCCCAAGCTTTGCATGAATCAAAGACGGATTCTCTTTTTCTTCATGGGAAAGTTCAACCCCGTAATCCTTGCACAGCTCAAATTTTTTTTCATCCGAATAGCATTTTGCACAATCATGTAAAAGCCCTGCGAAAAGTGCCTGTTCCAAATCCACCTTATGACACATCGCCAGAGCCGCTGCCGTATACATCACACCGAGGGTGTGTTCATAACGAAATTCGTCCAGCTTTTTTTTCATTTTTTTCTGTAATTCCAGTAATTGCTCATTCATGATAAATCTGATTCTCCAAAATATACTCCAAAACGGCATCCGGCACCTGGTAACGTATGGATCTGCCTGCAGCGACCCGCTCCCGGATCTCACTGGATGTCACTGACAGATTGGGTGTATCAAGCAGCTCAACCTCTGCCTCAAACAGCTCCTGCAGTTCCTTTTTATAAGCCTGCAGGCAGTCCTGATCACATGCGTCCCGTGCCGCAGCCACCAGCGTTGCACAGGCACAGATTGTCTGGGGCTCATACCAGGTCTTAAAATCCCGCAATGAATCACCGCCCATAATAAAGAAAAGCTTCGCATCCGGCAGCTCACGATGCATCTGTGTCAGGGTCAAAGCCGAATAGCTAAGGGCATCCGAGCGTAGCTCCCGATCATCCACGACAAAGGCCGGATTGCCGGCGATGGCCAGACGTACCATCTGCAGGCGCTGCGCACCATCCAAAATATGACGTCCCTGCTTGTGGGGGGATCTGCCGGTGGGGATAAATCGCACCTCGTCCAGCTGCAGCTGCTCGTATGCATTTTCTGCAATCAAAAGATGCCCGTTATGGATCGGATCAAATGTGCCGCCCATAATACCGATTCGCTTCATAAAACCCGCCTCCTACCTGGGAAGCTCAATCTTGGGATGCTTCTTACTGGGTCGAAAAAGCACGATTTTTTTTCCGATCACTGTCACAACATCGGAATGCGTACGTCCGGCGATAAGATCTGCCAGCTCATGAGGATCATCCCCACAGTTTTTTAATACAGAAAGCTTGATCAGCTCGCGTTTTTCAATGGCATCATCAATAGCCTGAACCATGGCCGGTGTGATGGATGCTTTGCCGATCTGAAAGATAGGTTCCATGGTAGCGGCCTGACTTCTTAAATAAGCTCGCTGCTTGCTTGTAAAATTCATACGCTTCCTCCCTATTTATAATAGTCAAAGCTAAGACCATACATGCGAACGGTATCTCCGTCCTGAATTCCCAGATCCTCCAACTCCTTTAAAATGCCCTGCTCCTTTAAGAATTTCTGGAAGAACAGGAACCCTTTCTCTGAGTCGATATTCGTATAGCCAAGCATTTTTTCGATCTTGGGACCCTCGATGACATATTCCTGCTGCTCTTCATCGTAAGATACCGTATAAGCCTCACCCTCAAATGCATGCAGCTGAGGGAAATACTCCTGTTCATAAACGATGGTCGTATCGTCCATCTGATCTAACAGCTGTTTAACAGCACTGATCAGTTCCTTTAAGCCCACACCGCTGACGGCAGAAATCGGATAAACCTTCCAGCCCTTTGGCTCAAATTCTTCCCGAAGCTTTGCAATGGTCTCATTCTCATCTTCATAAAAAGCATCGATTTTATTTGCTGCAATGACCTGGGGCTTGTCCAAAAGTGTGGGGTCAAAGGCTTCCAGTTCCTTACAAATGGCATGAATATCTGCGATGGGATCACGCCCCTCGACAGATGCGGCATCCACCATATGGATGAGCACCTTGCAGCGCTGTACATGCCTTAAAAATTCATGTCCCAGTCCGATTCCATCCGATGCACCCTCAATCAGGCCAGGAATATCTGCAATCACAAATCCGTCTCCGAAGCCCATATCTACCACACCCAGGTTTGGATGCAGGGTGGTAAAGTGATAGTTGGCAATCTTGGGCTGTGCATTGGTGACACGGGATAAAAAAGTGGATTTGCCTACATTCGGGAATCCTACAAGTCCCACATCTGCAATGACTTTCAGCTCCAGACGAACCTCTAATTCCAGGGCTTCCTGACCGGGCTGCGCATATTTGGGCGCCTGCATCTTGGATGTGGCAAAATGCTGGTTGCCAAGTCCGCCCCTGCCGCCGGGCAAAATCACCTGTCTTTTATTTTCGCCTGACATATCGGCAATGATCTGGTCGGTGGCAGCATCACGGATAATCGTACCGGCCGGAACCTTCAGAATCAGATCCTCACCCTTTTTTCCATGGCAGTTTTTCTTTCCGCCCTCTTCACCGGCCTGTGCGGCGAATTTGCGCTTGTGCCGGTAATCATTTAATGTATTCAGGCTCTCATCCACTTCAAAAATCACATCGCCGCCCTTGCCGCCGTCTCCACCGTCCGGGCCGCCGTCCGGCACATATTTTTCCCGGCGGAAGCTGACGTGACCGTTGCCTCCCTTTCCGGATTTGATCAAAATTTTTGCTGTATCAGCAAACATAGGCTTCTCCTAACGTATGATTGAAAAATGGGCTGTCACAAACCTGCAACAGCCCATCTGATTCTTATTCGTTTTCAGCTACCGGATAAACACAAGCCTGCTTCTTGTCTCTACCCTTTCTCTCGAATCTCAAAATACCACTGGTCAGAGCGAATAATGTATCGTCTCCGCCGATGCCAACGTTCACACCGGGATGGATCTTTGTTCCGCGCTGTCTGTAAATGATATTTCCAGCCTTTACGAACTGTCCGTCTGCTCTCTTTGCACCTAATCGCTTTGACTCAGAGTCACGACCGTTCTTTGTGGATCCAACTCCCTTTTTATGTGCAAAAAACTGAAGGTTCAATTCAAACATTGGTTACACCTCCTTGAAATCTAATGTCAGGAATCGCTTCCCATAATTTGTCTGTATTCCTTGTAAGCCTAAAATCATGGCATCTACTAAAAGTTTCGCCTGGGCATCACAGCCATCCTGAAAACTCACGCGGATCACTCCATCATCCGGATCAGATTCTGCTGAAATCTTCGTCTCTGTCAGCTGCTCAATGGCATTGATGGTATTGAGCACCAGTACCGAAATACCCGCACAAACGATATCCTCGCCTGCATCTGCATAACCGGAATGTCCCTGGCAGGCAAAACCTGTAAATGCTTTTTCTTGATTTGTGTAAATCGTTATATGTGTCATAACAATTCACCAGTATCAATTAGCCATTAATCTTTTCGATCTTTACCTGCGTGAACGCCTGTCTGTGACCGTTTTTCTTATGATATCCGGTTTTTCTCTTGTACTTGTAAACGATAACCTTTTTGCCACGTCCTTCTTTTACAACGCTGGCCGTTACGGTAGCGTTCTTGACGTCATCGGCAACCTTCATGGTTCCGTCGTTTACAGCAATCACCTGATCAAAAGTAACAGTCTCTCCGGCTGCTGCACCAAGCTTCTCAATGGTAATGATATCGCCCTCGGATACTTTGTACTGCTTACCACCTGTTGCTATAATTGCGTACATATGGCACCTCCTATTTTATCATTACTCGCCAGTTGTGGTGGTGTCCGTAAAGACACACTTTTAGACCTCACTGTGCGGCATACTCCAGTATAATAACATTTCCTCACATGCCCGTCAATAGATTTATTTAAAATTTCGATCCGAATTTTGGTTTAATTTCGATTCAATTTTCATCTGACAGACCGATCCCGAACTGCTCCCACAGCGGTGCCCGCACTTTTTTTCGGGTCAGCTCCATCAGACCAAGCTTTGTCAGATCAATGACCTCGGTTTTGACGGAATCATCCCGCAGAAGCTGCTTCATTTCCCGAAGCAGAAGCTTTTGATCCTCCTCCTGATCCAGGTCAATAAAATCGATCAAAATGATGCCGGAGAGATTCCGAAGCCGGATCTGTCTGGCGATCTCATGAGCTGCTTCCAGATTCACCTGCAGATATTGCTTTTCTGATTTTTTCCCCTTCGAGTACTTTGCGCTGTTGACATCGATCACCGTCAGTGCTTCTGTGGGTTCAATCACAAGATTGGCACCGGATTTTAGCCATACTTTTTTTTGAAGGGCGCGCTCCATTTTTATCTGCAGAGAATATAGATTTTTAAGCTCCAGCTGGGGATCCTCATAAAAATGCAGCTTTTCTTTTAATCCCGGAGATCCGCATGTTTCACAAAAAAACAGCAGATGCTCATAAACCGTCCGGTCATCCGTAATGATCTGCTCCAGACCATGTTCTCCCTCAAGAGGCTGGTTTTGAAGGATCCTTACATATTCCGGCGGTGCCTCATATAGAACAGAATACAGGCTTCGATAGGGGGCATATTGTAAGATGTTTCGCATCTGCTCCTGCAGATTTCGAATCTCATCTGTCAGTACTTGTTCATCTGCCTGTGCCGCATTTGTGCGGATGATGAGGCCAAAGGAATCCTCATATACCGTAGCGGCAATCTCTCTCAGGCGGTTTTTTGTTTCTTCGTCCAGTTTTTTTGAGACGCCAAGAGAATGCCCCTGATTGGTCACCACACAGTAGGTGCCCGGAATCGACAGCTTCGTCGTCACCTGGGGATCCTTTGTTTTTACAGCTTCCCGAACCACCTGCACCAACAGCTCGTCCCCCTGGGATAGCAGCTTATTTTCCGAAATTTGCTTGATAAATACCGGATCACTCACATCCGATAATGGCAGGAAGCATGTCTTTCCTTTTTCAATCTCCACAAAAGCTGCGCCAATGGACGGAAGGACCTGCGCCACACGGCCTACGTAGATATGATTCAGAATCTGGGCAGGCGCGTGTGGAGGAATCCCCTGCACCTCCAACAGTTCATGATCCTCACAGACTGCACAGACCAGGGGACAGGACCCAGACAGGGTCACATGGGTAATCACCAGCCGTCTGCTCATAAAATCTGCTCCCCACAATCATTTAAGGATAAAAATCCGGTTTCTTTTGAACCGGTATACACATCTAACCGGTGTGTCTGAAAGGTAAAAGGCGCAAGCTCCAATCCAAGAAACTTGTAAAAATGCTCCATCACAAGCTCTGGCTTGATATTATCCGTACTTCCGGTGGATAGCTTCAGATAAAATACCGGAGCGTCTCCTTCTGATTCAAGGCGAAAATCATATACCAGCTGCTTGAGATCGATGATCTTTTCAGATTTTTTCGTCTGCTTCACAATCTCAATCTGTTCCGGAAGCTGGTAAAATTCATGCACGGCTTCCTGAAGCTGGTCTACCGTCAGTCCGCTCTCATGGCCTTCCCGATAGAAAAGCCGATAGTCTGCGCAGGTCACGATGGACATAGCTGTCTTGGATGTATCCGGAAGCAGCCGGTAATCCAGCACCTGAAAGCCCTCTACCATGGCTTGATTCAAAGCATCCACGGAATCGATGGAAGACTTTGTCGTATGCACCTCAATGTCCATATATTCCCCTTCACTGGTGATGCCGACTCCCAGCGGTGCTGCAAAGGACATGATCTGATGCGGCGAAAAGCCGGTGGAATAGGCGATATCGATGTCTGCCCTTCGCATCGCCTTTTGAAAATAACGCATGGTATCCAGATGTCCGATAAACTTCATATTTCCGGATTTTGCAAACTTAATCCTTATTTTCAAAGCATACTCCTCCCCCGTATTTTTTCGCGCCGCAGCCGGAACAGCTCATGCGACAGTTCGATGTCACTTTTTGATCAAATGCACGATGCCATTCCCGCAATAAAAATTCTTTTGTCACGCCGGCATCGATAAAATCCCAGGGAAACAGCTCATCCTCTTCTCTTGTACGCATGGTATAGAAATCCATGTCCACCTGCGTCTTGGAAAATGCTTCCAGCCAGCGGTCATAATCAAAATATTCGCTCCATGCATCAAACAATGCGCCGGACTGATAAGCATACTCAATCGCAGCAGCCACACGCCTGTCTCCCCGGGCAAATACACCCTCCAAAAGTGTCACATCCGGCTCATGCCAGTTGTAACGGATGCTTTTTGCATTGAGCTGACTTTTGACTGCTTCCTTGACGATCTTAGCCTTTCCGATATAATCCTCCACTGTACACATGGGTGCCCATTGCAACGGCGTAAAGGGCTTTGGAACAAAAAAGGAGGTGGAAATGGTGATCTGGCATTTTCCGTTTCGCTGATCCTTTGGAATCTCATAATAGCGTACCGCAATATCATTGGCCAGCTGGGCGATCTGTTGCATATCCTCCACTGTCTCCGTGGGAAGACCCAGCATAAAATAGAGCTTCACCTTCTGCCAGCCACCTTCAAAGGCCTGTCCGGCTCCGCTTAAAATGATCTCCTTTGTCAGTCCTTTATTGATGACATCCCGCATGCGCTGAGAACCGGCCTCAGGGGCAAATGTCAGGCTGCTTTTTTTAATATCCTGCACCTTTCCCATTACGTCCAGGGAAAAAGCATCAATACGCAAAGACGGCAGGGAAATATTGACTCCCTGATCATGAAAATTGTCAATCAGAAAATTCACCAGTTCTTCTAACTGTGAATAATCGCTGGTACTCAGAGAGCTCAGAGAAATCTCCTCGTGTCCGGTACTTTTTAACATTTCATAGGCATAGGTCTTTAGCTGTTCCACGTCCTTTTCACGAGTAGGACGATAAATCATGCCGGCCTGACAAAACCGACAGCCTCTGATGCAGCCTCTTTGAACCTCCAGCACGACCCGATCCTGGGTTGCTTTAATAAAAGGAACCAGCGGTCTGGTGGGATATGGTGCATCGGTAAGATCCATCACAAGCTGCTTTTCCACTCTCGCCGGAACATCCTCATATCGGGGTACAAAGGAGGTAAGATATCCTTCCTCATCATAGGTCACCTCATACATAGAGGGCACATAGATCCCGGGGATATGGGATGCGAGACGTAAGAATTCGTTTCTGCTGATTCCATCTGCCTGACACTTTTTATAGAGATCAAACAAGGCGTCATAGCTGATCTCACCCTCGCCAATATAAAACAGATCAAAAAACGCGGCAATGGGCTCCGGATTATAGGTACAGGGTCCTCCGCCAATCACAACGGGATCATCCTCGCTCCGTTCATCAGCATGGAGTGGAATCCCGGAAAGATCAAGAACCTGCAAAATATTGGTATAGCACATCTCATATTGAATCGTAATGCCAAGAAAATCAAAGGAAGAGATGGGATCCTGGGATTCCAGCGCAAACAGCGGAATGTGTTGTTCTTTCATGATCTTGTGAAGATCCGGCCAGGGGGAATAAACCCGCTCACAATATACATCATCCCTGCGGTTGAACATGTCATATAAAATCTGTATGCCAAGATGTGACATGCCGATCTCATAAACATCCGGAAAACACATGGCAAAACGGATATCTACGGTGGAGGGGTCTTTTTTGATCATATTTAATTCCCCGCCAATATAACGTGCCGGCTGGTCAATGGTGAGTAAAATCTCATCCGACAGTGCAAGTTTTCTCATATCTTCCATCCTATTTATCCTTTAGCGCTGTGCCAGTTCCTTTGTAACATCCTCCCAGGTCACCCCGGTTTCAACCATCATGGCAGTC
>CAVITM010000109.1:0-7830 GCA_963645455.1 Moraxellaceae bacterium
TGCACGCACGATCCGGGGATAATTCATAAAATGGGATGCCTTGATCAGAACCGTATCGCCGGGCTGGACAAAATCACGGACTCTCGCAAGCAGTGCATCCGTATCTGTTTTAAAATAATCGTACTGTGTTATGAAGTCCGGCGCTTCCTCTACGCCCCGCACCAGTTCCTCGCTGAGGGTTCCTGCCGCAAACAGCCAGTCGATATGCTTTGCGGCCAGATAAGCTCCAACTTCATAATGAAGGCTGCGTTCCTTTTCGCCCAGCTCGCCCATATCCCCCAGCACCGCGATTTTCCGCCCCTTTGCCTGGGCAAGCACATCAATGGCTGCCCGCATGGACACGGGATTGGCATTGTAGCAGTCATCGATCACGAGATAACCATTTGCCTCGATCAGGTTCGTGCGGCCGTCAATGGTTCGGGCCGCCTCGATGCCGGCACAGATCTCCTCCACCGAAAGTCCAAGGGATCGTCCCACTGCTGCCGCAGCCATGGCATTGTAGACATTGTGCATGCCGGGGATGGCAATATGCACGCGGCTGACCCCGCCATTCATACAGAGGTCAAAATCTACCCCCCGAAGTCCCAGATCAACAATATTTTCTGCCCGGATATCCTTCGATTCATAGCATGCACCCTGAGGCTTGGTATCACCCAGTCCGTAAAAGACCGGGGCTTTTCCCTGCACCGCTTCGATGGTACACAGCTTGTCGTCGTCTCCGTTGAGCACCACAGTGGCGCCATCTTTTAAATAATCCAGCATCTCCGTCTTGGCCTGAAGAATGCCGTCCCGGGAGCCCAGATTTTCCAGGTGGCAGACACCGATATTCGTGATGACAGCCACATTCGGACGGGCAATGGCCGCCAGGCGGCTCATCTCGCCAAAATCCGAGATGCCCATCTCCAGCACCGCCACCTCATGCTCCCGTCTCAGTCCGAAAATCGTGAGGGGCAGCCCGATCTCGTTGTTAAAATTGCCGGCTGTTTTGTGCACACAGTAGTGCCGGGATAAAACAGAAGCGATCATTTCCTTTGTACTGGTCTTGCCGACGCTGCCGGTGATACCCACTACCGGAAGCTGCAGCTGCTGTAAATAATAAGCCGCCAGACGTCCCAACGCCGCCCGGGTCGACGGCACTACCAGACAGGGCCCGTCCACGCCCTCCGGCACATGCTGGCAGACCACAGCCAGTGCGCCCTCTGCAAAGGCCTGCCGGATAAAGTCATGGCCATCCACCCGGGCACCGGGCAGGGCCACAAACAACGCGCCCCGGGTCAGCTTCCTGCTGTCCGTCACAAGGGCTGTGGCCTCTGCGCCTGGGTCTGCAGGCAGTTCTCCAACAATCTGTGCCTCGCAGGCCCGGGCCATCTGCTCAATGGTCATCCCTTTCATGCCGGAAGCGGATGCATGATTTTCCATCGTCTCATTCATCATCCCCGCAGCTCCCTTTTTTCCAATGAAATGTCTATGAGCTGCTCGCACAGCTGCTCATAGCTGATGCCTATAGCTGCCGCCTCCTGGGGAATCAGGCTGGTGGGTGTCATGCCGGGCAGTGTATTGGCCTCCAGGCAGTACATCGATCCATCCTCCGTCATAAGAAAATCCAGTCTTGAATAGGTATCCAGTCCGATGGCCTCAGCCGCTGTTACCGCATACTGCTGCATTTTTATGGTGAGCTCCATGCTCAGATCTGCCGGGCAGGTCTCGACGGTGCTGCCTGCCTGGTATTTATTTTTATAATCGTACCAGCCGCTCTTGGGCGCGATCTCGATGATGGGCAGTGCATGTCCGTCAATTACGCAGACAGAAAACTCTCTGCCTTTGATATAACGCTCCACCACCAGCTCCTGCTCCCAGCGAAAGGCCTCCGCAAGAGCCGCATCGTATTCTGCCTGATCATATGCAATAGAAACACCGATGCTGGATCCGCCGCAGCAGGGCTTCACCACACAGGGGAAGGCAGGGATTTCATCCGTAGGCTGGCCTTTTTTCAGGGAAAAGCCCTCTGCCACCGGCACGCCTGCAGCCGCCATCAGCTTCTTTGCCAGGCCTTTATTCATGGCGATGGCACTGGATAGATAATCCGATCCGGTATAACGGATGCCAAAGAGATCAAAGGCTGCCTGCAGCTTGCCATTTTCCCCGTTTTCTCCGTGCAGCGCCATAAATACGATATCTGCCAACCGGCAAAGCCGGATCACGTTAGGGCCGAAAAAGCACTCCGCGTCCTCACGCATGGCCCGGACTGCTGCCAGATCCGGCGCATTTTCACTAATCCCGTCCACCGGGATGCTGATCTGCTCGCTGCGCTCAAACCATTCCTCCACGTCATTGCCTTCGCGCCCCAAAAACACATCCATCAGAATGACCTGATGACCGTTTGCGCGAAGCGCCCGGCAGACATTGGCTCCGGTCACTAAAGATACGTCCCGTTCCGGGCTGAGACCGCCCGCTAATACTACGATATTCATATCCATTTCTCCTATTTTATAATCATGATATCCGGATTGCTCCCGCAATCCTTGTATCATCGTACCCTTTTTTATCTAGTTATGCAAGGGGAAGGTAGCTTTGGCGGATCAGCTCCTGCTCCGGAGGCGCATTCAGCTGTCCCTGCTCTCCCCGCAGCTCCATGAGGGACAGCATCCGGGCATAGGCCTGCTGGGCTCCATACTGTTCCTGCAGTGTACTGAGGATATTGCTCAGATTTCCGTATAATTCCGGCAGCACAAGCATCATTCCCGTGCTGATGCATTTGCTGATACCGGCGTCGCAGACTGTTCTCGCGGCATGGGGCTGTCCCTGCAGCAGCAAAATCGCTGCCAGATTATTGCAGACCACCGGATAAAGAAAACGTCCCACATCTCCATACCGGTGCCATTCCTGCAGATAATCATGCAGCCGCTGCAAAATGCGCATGGCATGCTCATGGCTGCCAAGATAGTAGAACTGCAGCGCGATGCTGTTGAGCACGTACAGCTCCAGGTAGGTATAGGTTTTTCGTCTGGCGCTCTCGTCGTAGAGCTCGTCCAAGGGCATGGACATCACCAGGATTTCCATGAGCTCCAGCAAAAGCAGGGAATGATCCGCCTGCTGCATATGGTCCAGCACCCGCACATAGGCATAAAACTGCCGTTCAAACAGGGATTCCCCGTTTCGTCTGTCCCTGGCGCGCTCCCGCGTCCGCTCCCAGCTGCACAGTTCCTCCAGCTCGCTGGTTTTGGAAAAACCTGTAAAATAGCCGCCCACACCTTTGAGTCTGCGAAGCAGCGCCTCTGCCACCCGGCCTGAGGGCATCTGGTGACCGCTCTCGATCTTGGCGATGGTGCTGACAGAGCAGATGCCTGCTGCCAGCTCCTCCTGGGTCATGTGCAGACGGTCCCGCAGCTCGCGAACCACCTCTCCAAATCTGTAATAAACCATAAAAAAACTCCTCCCTTCAAGATGTAAAACTAACTCCTATCTCCAGTATAGCCATCTTCGAAAGGGAGGATTTTTTAATATTTGTATTTATCCGCCATTTATGCAGAAAAACTTTTCAATTTGAAAAGATTTTTTCGTTCGACACTTTTCGACACAGTTACGTGAACAACATAACCGGCTTAAAACTCAGGCTCGATCAGGCCGTAGCTGCGATCCTTGCGCTTGTACACTACATTGACCTCACCGGTCTCGGCGTTGCTGAATACGTAGAAATTGTGGCCCAGCAGCTCCATCTGCACACAGGCGTCCTCGGGGAACATAGGCTTCATGCCAAACTTTTTAGCACGGACGATGCGGATCTCCTCATCCTGCTCGACCTCCTCCTCGACGAATTCCTTGCGGAGGCTCTCGGTATTCTGCTGCTTGTCAATGAGCTTTTTGCGATAGCGCTTCAGCTGTGCCTCAATAATATCCACGATCAGATCGATGGTCACATACATATCATCGCTCTCCTGCTCGGCGCGGATGATATGTCCCTTCATGGGAATCGTAACCTCTATTTTCTGGCGCTCTTTTTCCACGCTGAGTGTCACGTTGCATGCCGTATCCGGTGTAAAATACTTCTCCAGCTTTGACAGCTTGTCCTCTACAGCTGACCGCAGACCGGCTGTCACCTCAATGTTTTTTCCACTAATCGTAATCTTCATAGAACCATCTCCCTTCGGGATTATTTTGTAGTTCAATTTTAATACATTTTCCCTTTTAAAACCAGTCCCTTTAAGGTAAAATAATTATAAAATAAATTCCACCAGGAGCACATCATGTCACAAAAAAAAGCACTCATCACCGGTGCCTCTCACGGAATCGGCCGCGCCATCGCTGCCCGCTTCGCCGCCGAAGGTTGTTCCCTTATATTAAACTGCAAAACCGATTACGACCTGCTGCAAAAAACCGCCCGGGAGCTGTCAGACACCTACGGCGTCCCTGCCACGGCCATCGCCTGCGATGTCAGCGATCACAGGGCAGTCTGTGCCATGTTCGCGCAGATTCGTGAAATCTTTGGAGGCGACGGTGTAGATATTCTCGTCAACAATGCCGGCATTTCCAGCATCGGGCTGCTCAGCGACCTGTCCATCGAAGAATGGAACCGGGTGCTGGCCACCAATCTGACCGGCGTATTTTCCTGCTGCCATGAGGCGATCCCCTATATGGTTCATAAAAAAAATGGCTGCATCCTGAACATTTCCTCGGTCTGGGGCAATGTGGGAGCTTCCTGCGAGGTAGCTTATTCTGCCTCCAAGGGCGGCGTGAACGCTTTTACCAAGGCACTGGCCAAGGAGCTGGCGCCCAGCGGCATCACCGTCAACGCCATCGCCTGCGGCGTCATCGACACCCGCATGAATGCCTGCTTTGACGCAACGGAGCGGGCTGCGCTGACCGAAGAGATCCCCATGGGCCGCTACGGCACCCCTGAAGAGGCTGCGGCACTGGCCTGGCAGCTCGTCACCGCACCGTCCTATCTCACCGGCCAGATCCTGACACTGGACGGTGGCTGGCAAAGCTAAAAATCGAAAAAAGGAGTCCACATCTATGAAAGACAGCGCTGATCGTATCCGCGCGCTCATCAAGGAGCGCAATATGACGCAAAAAAGTCTTGCTTTGACGCTAAAGCTGTCCGATTCTTCTCTGAGCAATTATCTGCAAGCCAGAAGATCCATCAACCTGCCGCTGCTGCGGAGTCTCTGTCTGGCGCTGGATATCTCCCCGGATTATATCATGGGTCTCAACGACTACAAAAACCCTGCCACTCCCCAGATGGATGAGCAGCAGCTTTTGGCGCTTTACCGTTCTCTGTCGCCCCATGGCAAACGGTCTGCCATGGCATCTCTGAAGGATATCGCTTCCAGATGCCAAGCGCCCTCGAAAAACGTGTCTTGACTACTCTCTAATCATCTCCCAGAGACTCTGACCGACGCACCTGGGTTTTTTTCTCATAGCAGGAGAAAATCTGTGCCAGCTGGACCTCGTCCTGTTTTTTTGACAGCAGGCTGACCACCGGAACGATGATCAGTCCGGCGATCATGGCAAAGGCGCCGCAGTTGATGGGGGACTGGAGCCACGTCGGAAATACGCCGGGTGCAAACAGATTGAGGGTCATAAGGCCCGCGCCAAAGATAAAGCAGACCCATACAGAGAGTCTCGTAGTTTTTTTCCAGTAGAGACCATATAAAAAGGGAGCCAGAAAGGCGCCTGCCAATGCGCCCCAGGACACGCCCATGAGCTGGGCGATAAAGGTCACGTTGCTGGTGTACTGCACGATGGCGATGACCACGGAGATGGCGATAAACACCACAATGAGCAGGCGGATGCAGAGCAGCTGCTTTTTCTCATCCATTTCCTTGACAATATGCCCTTTGATCACGTCGATGGTGAGAGTGGAGCTGGAGGCGATGACCAGGGACGAGAGGGTGGACATGGAGGCAGAGAGCACCAGAATCACCACCAGGCCGATGAGCAGATCCGGCAGGCCGGAGAGCATGGTAGGGATGATGGCATCATAGCCGTCCGTCGCGATATCGATCTGATCGGAAAAAAGCCGTCCGAAGCCGCCTAAAAAGTAGCAGCCGCCGGATACGATCAGGGCAAAAAGGGTGGAGATCACGGCACCTTTGCGGATCTGGTTCTCGTTTTTGATGGCATAAAATTTCTGTACCATCTGAGGCAGTCCCCATGTGCCCAGGGAAGTGAGGATCACCACACCCAGCAGATTCAAAGGATCTGGCCCTAAGAAGGAGTTAAACACGCCGGGAGTCGTGGACACAGAGGCATCCTGGACCCGGGCCAGTCCGTCCAGTGCGCTGAACAGTCCGCCGTTCATCTTCAGCACTGCGGCGATTACGGCGACGATGCCCACCAGCATGACGCAGCCCTGGATGAAATCGTTGATGGCCGTGGCCATATATCCGCCTGCAATGACATAGATGCCGGTCAGCACGGCCATGATAATGATGCACAGCTTGAAATCGATGGAAAAGGCCATGCCAAAGAGTCTGGAAAGTCCGTTGTAGAGGGAGGCGGTATAGGGAATCAGGAAAACGAAGACGATGAGTGACGCAAAAACCTTGAGGGCGGGACTGTCAAAGCGTTTTCCGAAAAATTCGGGCATGGTGGCAGAATCCAGGTGCTGGCTCATGACACGGGTTCTGCGTCCCAGCACAGCCCATGCCAGGAAGGAGCCGATCAGGGCATTGCCCAGGCCGATCCAGCTGGCTGCGATTCCGTATTTCCAGCCAAACTGGCCGGCATAGCCGATAAATACAACAGCAGAAAAATAGGAAGTTCCGTATGCAAAGGCGGTCAGCCAGGGTCCGACACTGCGTCCGCCCAGCACGAAGCCGTTAACGTCCGTGGCATGCTTGCGGCAATACAGGCCGATCCCGATCATTACACCAAAAAAGATCACCAGCATCAAAATTTTTGCTATCATAACTTTCTCCTCGTTCTGTTGACCGATCGCGGTTGCGGTTATGCTGTCGGTCTTGGTTTTAGTTTATCGCGCTAAAGCGTTGCGGTTTAACGCTTTTACCTGTTGAAGTAGTCTAGCATAAAAATGCGCGTCTGTCAATACAGACGCGCCAGGTTTGCTGCGACCTCTGCCGGGGTCTCACACAGCGTCTGTGCGCCATGCTCCAGCAGGCAGGCACGATCGCGAAAGCCCCACAGTACGCTGATGCAGGGCAATCCTGCATTTTTTGCTGTGGCGATGTCTACCTCGGAGTCGCCGATGTAGATGGCTTCCCCGGGTCTGACAGCCAGCTCCCGCAATGCGGCGAATACGGTGTCCGGCGCAGGTTTTTTCTTGACGCCTGCTGCCTCGTGTTCACCGATAGCGACGTGGATATACTGCTTAAAATAGATCTCGTTCAGCTGCTTGACAGCGGGATCCAGCTTGTTGGATACGATGGCCATCTCTATGCCGTCCTGCTGCAGCTTCTGCAGCAGCTGGGGCACACCGTCGTAAGGGTGTGTGTGGTCGTTGCTGTGCACGGCATAATGTGCACGGAAGGCGGCGAATACCTCCTCGAAGCGCTCGTCGTCCTGGGGCTGTTCAATGCCCATGGCGCGGAGCATGAGGAGCTTGACGCCGTTGCCGACGAAGGTACGCACCTCGTCTATGGTACGGGTGGGGTAGCCGTAGGCCTGCAGGGCTGCGTTTGTGCTGGCCCACAGGTCCTCTAAGGTATCAAGCAACGTACCGTCCAGATCAAATATGACTGCTTTTATGCTCATGGTGGGGCTCCTTTCTTTAGTGGCTTCGCGGTAAGTTATTGGCTGCGGTAGGTTTTAATGGCTGTGTACGCAGCTCCCGCACGGATACCTATTTTGCTTCCGTTGCGCACCAGGGCA
>CAVITM010000110.1:0-7814 GCA_963645455.1 Moraxellaceae bacterium
AATTATTTAGCCTGTTTCAGTGGTGTCTTTGGCATCACTGAAGCGGGCTTTTTTGTCTAACCAATAGATTGGAGGTCAGAATATGGAATACGGTTATGCAAGAGTATCTACAAAGGAACAGAAGGAGCAACGGCAAATTATCGCACTTACAGAGTTTGGAATTGCGGAAAAGGATATTTATGTTGACAAGCAATCCGGGAAAGATTTTGAACGCAAGCAATACCAGCATCTTATGCACAAATTAAAGGACGGTGATCTTCTTGTGATCAAGAGTATCGACCGTCTCGGAAGAAACTATGAGGAAATTCTGGAGCAGTGGCGCATGATCACGAAAGAAAAGTGTGTGGCGATTGTTGTGCTGGACATGCCGCTGCTGGATACGAGAAAAACGAATGATCTGACCGGCACGCTGATTGCGGATATTGTTTTGCAGCTGCTTTCCTATGTGGCTCAGACTGAGCGTGAGTTTATCCGTCAGCGTCAGGCGGAGGGAATCGCTGCCGCAAAAGCAAGGGGTGTAAAGTTTGGTCGGAAGCCAAAAGAAAAACCGCAGGATTTTCCGGCGGTTCTCGAAGCATGGGATAAAGGTGAACTATCCGCCCGTGCCGCAGCGGACAGGCTGGGCGTCACGCATAGAACTTTTAAAAAGTGGGCAGTCCAGAGTGAAGAAAATAGTACAGGTTTGTAACCGCCAGCATTTTGCGTAGCAACATGGCAAATTGCTACCCCAGTTATGTGCAACATGGCAAATTACTGCACAAAAATAAAAGGAAGGAAGTTGTTATCGTATGATTTATGTAGCTTTTTTTGCAGTATGTTTTCTGGCTTCTGTGGTGGGAGCAATTTGCGGCATTGGCGGTGGTGTGATTATTAAACCGGTGCTGGATTCTTTCGGGGTGTTAGGAAAAGAGCTTTTTTCCCTTGTAAAAGCGGCCAGCAGTGATCTGAATCATGTAGGCGCGGTTCAGGCAATCTGCCTTTTGATTGTAACCATGGGCACATTGATCTATACTATATACAAAGAAAAAATAAAAACCTATCAGGTGAAAAACTCTGCCATCTGCATCCTGATCGGAATTTTTCCGCGGGAATTTTACTATTGATGGTGATTGGAGGCATCACCGGTGGAATTTGCGGACGTGCGGTGAATAAAAAGATAGAAGCCTGCACCGTGGACAAATTATTCATCGCATTAATGGTTGTGATGATTCTGATCAATCTCTATAATATAATTAAATTCATGTAAGGAGCACTAAAAATGCCGGCAATGAATATGCTCTCAGACCGGAGACCTATGGGAAATTTTAATGAAAACCGGCTGGATGAAATCAATGAGAAAAGGAATGAGATCGGCTTCCTGGAACGTTCCCTGAAGCTCAAAAAGGAATGCAGGGAATGCAAATACTATTCCATTTGCAGAGGCGGATGCCAGCGCAATCGCGATCTGATTCTCCCCGATGGCCAATATGAGAACTATTTTTGTCAGAGCTACCGGATGTTTTTTGATGCATGTCTGGGGAGGATGGAAGAGATCGCACACAGTGGTTCGTGATGGAGAAGCAAAGGAGGGCCTATGACAAATCAGTTTCTGACAAACGATACAGAGCAGACATTCCTTGAAAAAATCAAGGATAGCTTGAGGCATTGCACAGCATTCTTTTTTTCAGTCAGCTTCATCAAAAAAGCAGGGCTTGTTTTGCTCTTTAAGGATATTGAGGCAGCAGTAGAGCGGGGCGCGGTTGGACGGATCATTACCTCCACTTATCAGAACTTTACGGATATTGAGTCACTGAAAAGCTTTTTTGCATTGCAGTCGAGATGCAAAAACTTCATCTGTCACCTCGACCATGAATGCTTCCATGATAGCGGATACGTGACGATTGGATATCATTCCAAGGGCTATCTTTTTGAATATGAAGATAAGTGCGAAGTGATTGTCGGCTCGTCAAATATTACCCGTTATGCGCTTCTCAAAAATGTGGAGTGGGATGTCGCTGTGTCGGCGGAAAAATCCTCGACTTTGTTTATGGATGCCATGGGTGAGTTCGAGGAGAAGTGGGCGGCTACTCATCCGTTGAACATGGAGATTATTAACCTTTATTCGAACAAGCTCAATTTTGCCATTGAGCGCTGGGATATGGATTATGATCTGCATACGGCGAATATTAAGCCAAATTTCATGCAGCGTAAGGCGCTGAAGGAACTGAACCGCTACCGTGCCGTGGGCACATCCCGTGCCCTTGTGGTTGCAGCGGCAGGCTCCGGCAAGACTTATCTCGCGGCGTTTGATGCGTTGAATTTTTCCCCGAAACGGCTTTTGTACATTGTCCATGAGGGGTCGATCCTAAAGAAATCTCTGGAAACTTTTCAGGATGTGTTCGGAAATTCGGTGAGCTACGGTATTTTCAGCGGCGAGAGCAAGGAGATGGACGCGGATTTTGTATTCGCTACCAATCTCACGATGGCAAAGTCTCTGGAGCTTTTCCCGAAGGACTGGTTTGACTACATCATCGTGGATGAATGTCACCACTCAACAGCGGAGACCTATCGAAAGATCATCGGCTACTTTGAGCCGGAATTTTTGCTGGGGCTTACTGCGACCCCGGAACGTATGGACAATCAGGACGTATTCGACCTTTTTGACAAGAATGTTCCATATGAGCTTCGGCTGCGGGATGCCATTATCAACGACCTGGTTGTGCCGTTTCATTATTTTGGCATTCGTGATGAGCTCATTAACTACGGACTCACTAAGAGTGAGGAGCGCAGAATGGTGGCGCAGCTTGCCACGGTGGAGCACGGAGATTTTATTGCCGGTGAGATTGAAAAACACCGCCCCGAAGGAAAGCTGAAAGCACTTGCTTTTTGCCGGAACGTTACCCATGCCCGCATGATGTGTGAAATGATGAGCGAGCACTACAAGACAGCATATCTTACGGGAAGAAACGATATCGGCGAACGAATCCGCGCCTACAACGATCTGCAGAGTGATGAAAAGGAGCTGGAAATCCTTTTCACTGTGGATATTCTCAATGAGGGTGTGGATATTCCGGGAGTCAATATGGTGCTGTTTCTGCGGCCCACTGAATCCTCCACGATTTTTATTCAGCAGCTCGGCCGGGGTCTTCGAAAATATGACAACAAACAGTATGTGACCGTGCTCGACTTTATCGGCAACAGCTATAAAAGAAGCGTGCAGATTGCTTTTGCGCTATCATCCCTTGCAGAAAATTTTGTACTTGAAAAGCGGCTGATGATGGCACTTGTGCAGGATGACTTTAAGGCAATCGGTCTTGAGGATTATGGTGTTGAGATTCACATAGATGATCTGAGTAAAGAAGAGATCATCAGTTATATCGAAAAAGAGAATTTCAACAGCCTCGGTTACCTCAAACAGGACTATTTCAACTTCCGAAAGTATATCGGTGCGGAGTCCTATCCGAAGCACATGGACTATCTCAATAACGACTGCGCGCCGGATTTGCTTCGTTTCATGAGCATTAAAATCGGAGGGAAGAAATGCGTTTCCTACTATAACTTTCTTCATGGGATTCTCGATGACAGGGATGACGATGCAAAGCTTCTTCCTGTATTTACAAAGCGGCAGATTGCCTTCGCAAATTATCTCTCTGCCATGCTTCCACTTGTACGGCAGCATGAATATCTCATCTTTGACAGCGTGATTCATGGCGTTACACGTTTATCCGAGGTAGAAAAACGGCTGTCCGGGACGGTGGGAGAGTATTCTCATGAGCAGCTGGAACATGCGCTGAAATACATGTTGGATAACGGCTTTTTGACATCCGACGGAGAAAATTGCTTTCTCGCTGATGTACCACTGGATGATCAGTTTACGGAATATTTGGAAGACTTGCTCGAATACGGGCTTACCAGATTTACAGCAGATTATGGCGCCGAGACCGGCTTCAAGCTCTGGCAGAGCTACCGTATGGACCAGGTGCAGCTGAAGCTTTTGAAAAATCCGGGATATACCATGAAGGGTACTTATGTATATGACGGCGATGTTGTGATTTTTGCGTCTATCAAGAAGGATGCAAGCATACAGGAGCACTTGAATTACAAGGACAAATTCCTTCAGCCCGATCTTTTCCAATGGGAATGCGAGGCCGGACTGGGTGAAGAGCGCCAGTCAGAACTCATAAACAGTAAACGGGCGCATGTGTTCATCCGAAAAGTTGAATCTGAAAATGGGATCGTGATGCCCTTCACCTATGTGGGCAAAGGTGTCATGAAAAATCCGAGAAAAACGGATAACCCGAAAGGGACGCTGCTGTTTGACATCCATATGGAATGTGCTCTGCCGGATTATTTGCAATATGATTTTGGGCTTGCGAAATGATTTTCAAATAATTTTCCATGAAAAAAGCCTCACCCAGGTCTGTGGGTGGGGCTTTGATATACATTTACGCGAGGCGCATTCTACTTAGGCAGATTCCGAATCCAGCAGTCTGCAAGCTGGGGCCATTGAGCGACGCTTTCATTCGGGATGCCAGGTGTCATGAACTGGTCTCTTTGTTCTTCAGGCATATCTAGAAGATCTACGATGGCTTTCATGTCATCTGGTAATTCGACTTTTCCTTCTTTTGCTGCCTGTACCAAAGCTAAAAATTGGTCATTTGTATAAGTGCCGGTAGTCAATCCTTTTTTTACCCAGGTATCATTTGCCAGGGAGAGACCATGACCGCCTGATTCAAACAGGTGAATCGCAAAATGTACGCCGCGGTCTCTCAGAGCTTTCGCCATCAACATACTGTTTTCCACCGGGACGCAGTCATCCGGAAGTGTCTGCCATAAAAAGATAGGCGGTGTCTGTTCGGTTACCTGTTTTTCAAGTGAAAAATAGGTAAGTTTTTCCGCGGGTGCATCCGCGCCCAGCAATGCGACAAAGGAATCTCTGTGGGCATATTCTCCGGAGGTTACAACGGGATAGGAGAGGATGGCTGCATTTAAGCGGTTGGAAATCCCCTGATATTTTTCGTTTTTTTCCACTACGTCTTCGCTATGTACGCAGAGACTTCCGACTAAATGTCCGGCTGCGGAAAAACCACATGCATAAATGCGATCGGCATCGATTCCATAAAGATCCGAATTTTTCCGGATAATACGGACAGCCCGGGAAATATCCTCTAATGGCTGCATGTTCAATGGAGCAACATCTGCTACATTGGTGGTATAAGTAAGCACAAATGTCTGATAGCCCATCTCCCAGAAGCGCTTTGCCACAATTTCGCCTTCTGTAGGTGAAACCATACGATAGCCGCCTCCCGGAGCGACTAACATGCAGGGCCGTTTTGTTTCCTGATCTTCGTGAAGATAGGAGTGGAGATTTGGTACGAAACCAAAGGCTCCTTTGTAATTGTATTCTCCCTCTTCCCATAATAAAATTTTGTCTGTCATACTAAAAGACCTCCTATGATTTTTATATTTTATCATAGAAGGCCTTTCAATGGTCTGATTTTCAGAAATTTTTCACTTTTTTTATGGCATCAGCAAAAACCGTTATGATGCGAAATTTCCGTCCACTTCATACGTATATTGACCGCTGCCGACTGTGGCGGTGATACCGGGCAGATTTACTTCGGCCGTAGTATTGGCCGGGATTGTGATCCGAATGATGGCCTTCGCGTCTTCCAGCTTCCAGTCTACAGTGATTTTTCCATAAACAGTGTACTGGCTCGCATGAACATAGCGCAAACCGCAATCCAGGTATTTAAGATGGAGTACGGAATGACACCCAGCGAGTATAGGAAAAAGGTTTCTTTTTAAATTTTGTCAATAAAAATGCAGATATTATTTCCTTGATGCGATATAATTCATGTAAATGCAGACAGGAATCGGTGCCGATCTTTATGAACCAGACATATGTCTGCGGAAATGAATGAAACGAGAGGAAATTAGTTTATGCAGACGAGAGAAGAACTTTCGCATCTGATTGATGTGGCAGCCGGCCGGGTGCCGGCAGATGTGGTTATAAAAAATTGCAAAATTGCCGATGTTTATGCCGGTGAGATCGTAGAAGGCGATATTGCCATCTGCCATGGAAAAATTGCCGGAATTGGAACTTACGAAGGTCAGGAAACTGTCGATGCGAAGGGTATGTATGCCCTGCCGGGATTCATCGACAGCCATATCCATATTGAATCATCTTATGTAACGCCGGAAGAGATCAGCCGGCTCATCGTTCCCCATGGTGGTACCACCATCATTGCGGATCCTCACGAAATCGTCAATGTCTGCGGCCTCAAAGGCCTTGATTATATGATGGAAGCTGCGAAGGGGACAGCCCTTGATATTAAATTTATGCTGCCTTCCTGTGTGCCGGCCACTCCCTTTGAAAATTCCGGAGCCGTGATCGATGCAGAGGCCATGAAAGCTCCTATTGAAAAGGAAGAAATCCTGGGGCTGGGAGAGTTTATGAATTTTCCAGGGGTGATTCATGCAGATGGACCTACACTGGATAAGCTCGTGCTGGCACAGAATCAGAACAAACTCATCGATGGCCATGCGCCGGGACTAAAAGGAAAAGAGATGAATGCCTATGCAGCGGCCGGTATTCTGGCAGACCATGAGTGTGAAACTGTGGAGGATATGCAGGAGCGGATTCGCTGCGGGATGTATGTGATGCTGCGTGACGGCTCCGCCTGCCACGATCTACGAACCCTGCTGAAAGGCCTTACCCCTGAAAATGCCCGTCGCTGCATCCTTTGTTCTGATGATCGTCAGCCAAGGACCATGCTCCATGAAGGTCATTTGGATCATCATCTCCGGATCTGTGTGGAGGAAGGGCTGGATGCCATGACAGCGATCCGTATGGCGACCCTGAATGCTTCCGAGTGCTTTGGTTTAAATGACCGGGGCGCCATCGCACCGGGAAAGAGAGCCGATTTTGTGCTGGTGGAGGATTTGAAGAACTTTAAAGTTCGTAAAGTCTGGACAGCGGGACAGCTTGCAGCCGAGGATGGTCATTATCTTCCGGAAGTGAAACGGGTGGATGCATCTCGCGTGAAAGGCAGCGTCCTTTTAAAAGATTTTTCGCAGGAAAAGCTGAAAATGCATTTGAAGAGCAGCCATGTGAATGTCATCGGCATTATGCCCGGTGGGGTAGTAACGCAAAAAAGAACTGCGGATATTACGATTGATGAACAGGGGGATTTTGTCCGTGATCCCAATGTGGACATTGTCAAGATGGCTGTGGTTGAGCGGCATAAGGGAACGGGAAATGTGGCAACTGCTTTGCTTGAGGGATATGGTATAAAAGAGGGTGCGGTAGCCCTTTCCATTGCCCACGATTCCCACAATATCATTACTGTTGGGGTGAATGATGAGGAAATGGCCTGGGCTGTTGAAGAACTTAAAAAGCAGGAAGGTGGCATTATTCTCGTAAAAAATAAAAAGGTGATCGAATCCATGCCCCTGCCGATTGCGGGACTTATGAGTGACCAAAGCGGTGAATGGGTGGAGGAGAAGCTGAGTGCCATCCACGAAGCGGCCTACAAAGAACTGAGAGTTAATGAAAATGTAGAGCCGGTGATGACACTTTGCTTTATGTCCCTGGCAGTGATCCCGGAAATCAAACTGACAGATCGAGGCCTTTTTGATGTTCAGGCCTTTGGATTTATTCCGGTTGAGGCAACAGATTTTTAGTAGCTTTTTTGTTATACAGAAAATCGCTTGATCAGGGCAGTGGATACCTGGATTTTTACAGCGTGTGGTATGGAAGTTTTAATTTCGCGGATGAGTTGTGCGCCCGGCAGATGATGCAGTAGATTTCTCCGGACGCATTTTTTTTCATG
>CAVITM010000111.1:0-7775 GCA_963645455.1 Moraxellaceae bacterium
AGTACAACAAGGATCCATTTCATATTCAGCATGCATTTACGGTAGAAGCTGTCATGAAATGGTATGCAAAGGAACTGGGTTTTGAAGAGGACGCAGAGTACTGGGGAATCGTTGGTCTCCTGCATGATATTGATTTTGAACAGTATCCGGAGGAGCACTGTCTGAAGGCACCGGAGCTTTTAAGAGAAGCCGGTGTGGGAGAGGACATGATTCATGCAATCTGCTCACATGGATATGGAATCACAGTGGGCAACGGAACAACGATAGATGTGGAGCCGACCCATCTGATGGAAAAGGTTTTATTTGCTGCTGATGAGCTGACAGGTCTGATCTGGTCGGCATCTCTTATGAGACCTTCAAAGAGCGCCAAGGATATGGAGCTTAAATCCCTCAAAAAGAAATATAAGAGCAAAGGCTTCGCAGTGGGATGTTCCAGAGAAGTGATTGCCAGAGGAGCAGAACAGCTTGGTTGGGAGTTGGACGAACTTTTGGAGAAAACGCTGGAAGCCATGAAAGCATCTGAGGACATCATTAATGCTGAGATGGAAGCTGAATTTCCAAAAGAAGATGAAGCGGAGATGAAGCTAATAAAAAAAGAAAATGGTGCAAAGCTTTACTAAGAAATAGAAAAAAATTTCAGGAGAAGTACTATGTTGCCAGGCAGCAAATATGACGAGATTATAGACCTTCCGCACCATGTTTCCAAAACACGTCCGCAGATGCCGATGTCAGACCGTGCGGCACAGTTTGCTCCATTTGCGGCTCTCACCGGATACGATGATGCCGTTGAGGAAACCGGGCGGCTGACGGACGATAGGATTGAACTGGAAGAAAGTGCTCTGGACGAACTGAATGCGAAGATTCAGCTTCTCCGGGAGAATCTTGCTGATGCTCCGGAGATCACATTTACCTACTTCAAGCCTGACGAGCGCAAAGCCGGAGGCGAATATCTGACAACAACCGGAAGGGTAAAAAAAATTGATGATTACGAACGGCTGATTGTGCTGCATGACGGCACGAAGCTGCCGATGGACGATATTTTGGATATGGAAAGGATAAGGAATAGGGAAGAAACATGAAAGAAATTGAAAAACTTCGGAATGATCTGGATATGTGCGATGAGATTATCATTGATGCACTTCGCATGCGTTATCAGATTATTCAGGAAATCACTAATTACAAGCAGGCAAATGGTATGGAGGTAGTTCAGCCCCAGGAGGAGGAGCGCAAGAAGCAGATCGTTTTCGATAAGCTGGGTGATTACAAGTACAAGAAGTCTGTTCTTAAGGTATATGAGAGTATTCTTTACCACAGCAAGAGAATACAGTCACATGAGCTTTTTGATTTCAATATATTTTTGATTGGGTTTATGGGAGTCGGCAAGTCTACGGTATCCAAGGCTTTGCAGCATACGTTTGCCATGGATGTTATTGATATGGATGAAATTATTGCAAAAAATAATGGCATGTCCATTTCAGAAATATTTGAACTTCACGGCGAGGAATATTTCCGCAATGAGGAGACAGAGCTTCTTCGCAGTTGTCAGGGTCAGAAAAACAAGATTGTATCCTGTGGCGGTGGTGTAGCCATGCGTCAGGTCAATGTAGATGAGATGAGAAAGTCAGGCAAAGTAGTGCTTCTCACAGCATCCCCTGAGACAATACTTAACCGTGTGAAGGGCAATCATGACAGACCCCTTCTTGAAAACAGAAAAAATGTAGCTGATATCACAGAACTTATGGAGAAGCGTCGACCGGCTTATGAGGCTGCGGCGGATATCGTTATCTCTACAGATGGTAAGTCAGCCTATGAGATTTGTGAGGAGATTATTGCAAAGGTAAATGAAAAATAACAAGAATATACTAACAAAGACCTGGGTAGTCGCAGCTCTGGCTTGTGTCTGCTGCATTTTATGGGGCAGTGCAATTCCCGTGATCAAGACAGGCTACCGGATCCTTGCAGTCGATTCAGCGGACACCGCAAGCCAGATTGTATTCGCCGGTATCCGGTTCGCGCTGGCTGGAATCCTTGTATTACTGTTCGCATCCATCCGGGAAAAACGAGTTGTCCTGCCGGATGGAAAAATATTCAGGTATGCCATTCCGGTATGTTTTGCACAGACCTTCGTCCAGTACTTTTTCTTTTATATCGGAGTGGCACATACATCCGGTGTAAAAGGCGGGATTATCACAGGCCTTGGCAATTTTATTGCGATTTTAATGGCATGTCTGTTTTTGCGTTCATGAACGACCAATCTCTACCGCTCCGATATCCGCCCCAAGGATTCATAAAAATCCGGATAGGAGATCACCACGCTGTCTGCATGGAGAATGGTGGTGGGTTCTTGGCACATGAGTCCGGCGATGGCAAAGGACATGGCAATGCGATGATCGAGATGGGAGTCAATCACTGCACCATGCAATGTCCTGCCGCCGTGGATGATCATTCCGTCATGGGTGGCGATGGCGTCGGCGCCCATGGCCTGCAGAGCCGATACGACGGTGTCGATCCGGTTGGATTCCTTGACCTTTAGCTCGGCGGCATCACGGATGATGGTAGTGCCCTTTGCAAAGCAGGCGAGCACAGCAATGACCGGGATCTCGTCGATCAAGGTGGGGATTAGATCTCCCTCGATGGTTACGCCATGGAGGCTGCTGCTTTTTACGATCAGATCGCAGACCGGTTCGCCGGAAACTGTTTTTTTGTTTTCATAGGTGATGTCTGCCCCCATTGCTTCTGCGACGCGAAGCATGCCGTCCCGGGTCGGATTGATGCCCACATTTTTTAGCAGAAGTTCAGAATTCGGAACAGCCAGTGCTGCTGCGATCCAGTAGGCCGCAGAGGAGATATCTCCGGGAACGGCAATCTTTTGTCCGAATAGATGAGGTTCGGGATCAACGGCAGCCGTCAGACCACTTGTCTCTACCTGCGCACCGAAGCCTCTCAGCATGCGCTCCGTATGGTCTCGCGAGAGGGCAGGCTCTGTGACAGAGGTTCTGCCATCTGCATACAATCCGGCCAGCAGGACGCAGGATTTGACCTGTGCAGAGGCAACCGGAGATTGATAAGAGATACCTCGCAGCCCTCCGCCCCGGATGGACAGGGGGGCACAATCATTCTGCTGCAGGCTGGAAATGCGCGCGCCCATCTGTGTCAGGGGATCAATGATACGCTTCATGGGACGTTTTTGAATGGAAGCATCACCGTTCAGTGTGGTGGAAAAAGACTGACCGGCCAGGATACCGCTGATGAGCCGTGTCGTAGTGCCGCTGTTGCCCACATCCAGCATGTGTGTCGGCTGATGGAGACCATGCAGTCCGACTCCGTGAATCAGTACCCGGTGGCTATCGTTTTCAATGGGAACTCCCATGGCCTGAAAGCAGGAGATGGTAGAGAGGCAGTCCGCACCCTGTAAAAAATTCGTAATCTCTGTCGGTCCGTCGGCTAAGGCCCCCAACATGATGGCCCGGTGGGAGATGGATTTGTCTCCCGGTATATCTAATTCCCCCTGCAGTCCGCCAGATTTTTTTATTGTAAGATCCATAGTTTCTGATCCTTTCGATTCTTTTCTATCGTTCGTAAACGCTATAATGGTATCTGCGCAGCAGCTCCACGGATTTTTCCAGCGAAGGGGCATCGTAGAGCTCCAGACGAAGGACGCCCTCCTCAAATTCACGGTTGTGAATGATTCCGATGTTTTTGATGCTGATATTGTTGCTGGCAAGGATGGTGGCCAGAGTAGCGATTCCGCCGGCTTCGTCGATCAGATCGCAGTAGAGCTCAAAGACTTCCTTCAGGGCACCGGCCTTGTGGATGGTGAGGGAATCACGATAGTCCTTGGCTGACTGGAAAAAGCCCTTGATGGCGGCGGCATCTGCGTCTGCGATTTTTTCACGGATATCGGAAAGCTGGTCACTAAAGCCATCAATCAGCTCTAAAATCTGCGCCCGGTTGGACAGGCAGATACTCTCCCACATGACTGCGGAAGACGAAGCAATCCTTGTCATATCGCGAAATCCGCCTGCAGCGATGGTCTTCATGGTCTCTGCGGGATCGTCCGCGTCTTCTACGAGATGAACGAGACTGGATGCGAGAATATGGGGCAGATGGCTGATGGCGGCGGTGGCATGATCGTGTGCCGCAGCATCCAGCACAAGGGGTATGGCACCAAGGGAGCGAACAAGCTCAGTCAGCTCCGTGACCTTTTCCGCCGGACACTCACGGGTGGGCGTGAGAATGTAGTACGCATTCTCCAACAGGTAGGAGGTGGCATTGGAATAACCTGTTTTTTCCGAACCGGTCATGGGATGTCCCCCGATAAAACAGTGATTCAGGCCCTGGGCTGCTGCGGCCGCATGGATATCCGATTTGACGCTGCCCACATCCGTGAGGATCGCCCCTTCTTTTAAATAAGGCTTGATTTGCTTGAGATAATCTAAATTCATCTGTACCGGTGTACATAAAAAAATCAGATCACAGCTGCCGATCTCTTCTAACGACAGCTGTCTTTCATTTTCAATCGTATGTTCCGTATAAGCCTGGGTCAGTGTAGAGAGATGCCCGGATGTGGCAAAAAGCTTTTTTTCCGGGTAGATCCGCTTTAAAGTCTTGGCGATGGAGCCTCCGATCAGACCAAGTCCGATAAAACCGATGGTATCAAATGACATGTCAATGCTTCCCCTTCCCATATAAGTTGTTCTGAAAAATATGCTATTAGTATAGCACAAACCAATTCTGCGTAAAAGCAGGAGCAAAAAATGCCGATAATTTGTGAAAATTGAATAAAATAGTTGTAATTTTTTTGCGTTTTTAGTAAAATATCCATATATTAGTGATCCGGAACGCAGATGGCAGAAAAATCAAGGCCAGTCTTGCCGGATGGATAGATAAGGAGGGTATTTTGTATGAACGTTTACACAACGGACAAGATTCGTAACGTGGTACTGCTTGGACATGGAGGGGCGGGCAAGACCAGCCTGGTGGAAGCAATGGCATATCTGGCTGGCCAGACGACTCGCATGGGAAAGATCAGTGAAGGAAATACCATTAGTGATTTCGATAAAGAAGAGATCAAGCGTTCTTTTTCAATCAGTACATCCGTAGTTCCCATTGAATGGGAGGGTAGCAAGATTAATATTCTGGATACACCCGGATATTTCGATTTCGTGGGTGAGGTAGAGGAAGCAGCCGCTGTGGCAGACGCAGCCATCATCGTTGTTTCCGGTAAAGCAGGCATCGAGGTAGGTACGAAAAAGGCATGGGAGATCTGTGAAAAATACAATCTTCCCCGCATGATTTTCGTCACCGATATGGATATAGATAACGCGAGCTACCGTCAGGTAGTAGAGGATCTGCAGACATTATACGGCAAGAAGATCGCACCCTTCCATCTGCCGATTCGTGAAAATGAGCAGTTTGTAGGCTATGTCAATGTCATTCAGCAGCGTGCAAAGCGCTGGAAGGAAGACGGCACAGTAGAAAAATGTGACATTCCGGATTATTCACAGGCCAATCTGGAGCTGTGCCGGGAGGCTCTGATGGAGTCTGTGGCAGAGACCAGCGAGGATTTCATGGATCGCTACTTTGGCGGCGAGGAATTTTCCGATGATGAGATCCGTCAGGCACTGCGTGTGAATGTGGCAGAAGGCAGCATCGTTCCTGTATTGATGGGATCCAATATTCTTGCCAGAGGTATGTATACCCTGATGGTAGATATCGTAAAATATCTGCCCAGCCCGGACAAGCGCGCCTGCGCAGGTATCAATGCCAAGACCAATGAAGTCTATCAGGCAGATTATGATTTTGCAAAGCCCAAGTCAGCTTATGTATTCAAGACCATCGTAGATCCTTTTATCGGAAAATATTCACTGATCAAGGTGAATTCCGGTGTCATCAAGACAGATGATGTGCTATACAATTATCACAAGGATGTAGAGGGCAAGATCGGCAAGCTTTATGTGATGCGCGGTGCCAAGGCTGAGGAAGTCAGGGAGCTCCATGCCGGTGATATCGGCGCATTGGCCAAGCTCACCACCGCAGCTACCACAGATTCCCTGTCTACCAAGGCCAACCCTATCGTATATATCCGTACCGCGACTTCTACGCCTTACACTTATATGCGTTACAAGGCAAAAAATAAAGGTGATGAGGACAAGATCTCTCAGGCTCTGCAGAAGATGATGCAGGAGGATCAGACACTCAAGGCAGTCAACGACAGTGAGAACGGACAGACACTTCTCTATGGTATCGGCGAACAGCAGTTAGACGTTGTAGCCAGCAAGCTCTTCACCAAATATAAGGTAGAGATCGAGCTGTCCCGCCCCAAGGTGGCATTCCGTGAGACCATCCGCAAGAAATCAGACGTTGAGTACAAATATAAAAAGCAGTCCGGCGGACATGGACAGTACGGACATGTCAAGATGACCTTTGAGCCCTCCGGTGATCTGGAGAAGCCTTACGTATTTGAGCAGATCGTTGTAGGCGGAGCAGTGCCCAAGAACTTCTTCCCTGCAGTAGAAAAAGGTATTCAGGACGCAGTACAAAAGGGACCTATGGCGGCTTATCCGGTAGTAGGAGTCAAGGCTGTTCTCTATGATGGATCTTATCATCCGGTAGATTCCTCTGAGATGGCTTTCAAGATGGCTTCCACACAGGCCTTCAAAAAGGGATTTATGGAGGCAAATCCGGTACTCTTAGAGCCCATCGCTTCCATGAAGGTTGTGGTACCCGACAGCTATACCGGAGATATCATGGGTGATCTCAACAAGCGCCGCGGTCGTGTGCTTGGCATGAATCCCATCGAGGGCGGCAAGCAGGAGATTCTGGCGGATGTACCTTATACCGAGCTCTATGGATATAATACCGAGCTTCGTTCCATGACCGGTGGAGCAGGCGAGTTCTCTTATGAGTTCGCACGCTATGAGCAGGCTCCCTCCGATGTACAGGAGAAGGAAGTTGCTGCACGGGCCAGCAAGCTGGACAATTCTGAAGAATAGAATAGATCACAGTTATGTGAGACAAACGGGAGGTTCGAGAAATCGGACCTCCTTTTTATGAAAAATCGTATCTGTTCAGGTGGTTCTGAACAGATATGAAAAATCACAGGTTTGCCATGCGTTTCAGGGCACATGGAATGGAGCTTTCCAGAATAATGGCAAAATAGTCGGCTGCTGTTTCGGGGTCATGGGTTTGTGTGTTGGTAAATTCATCGATGAGAAGCCCGGCGATGGCTTCCGTATAGAAATGTGTCAGAAATAGCTTAAAATCATCCGGCACATCAATGCCAAGCTGATTCTGGCTATCCTGAATAACTTTTTTTGTGATGCCGATGAAGTCTGCGTAGAAAAAACGCTTCATTTCGTTCCGGCCGATGCTGTCATAGGCGCAGCAGAGCAGATGCTTATTCTCCCGGACATAGTTCATGGCGAATTGTACTGCCTCCCGATGATCTACCAGCAGATCAAACTGTCCGACGATGTCGATGGCCTCCTTCTCCAGCATCCATTTCAGCAATGCATAGATATCTTCAAAATGATAATAAAAGGTTTTTCGATTGACGCCGCAGTCTGTTACAATCTCGCTGACCGTAATCTTTGAAAGGGGCTTTTGTTCCATAAATTTTTTGAGAGAAGCGGCAAGCGCCTGTTTGGTTAGCAAGGTTGTTACTTCATGTTTCATGGCTGTTTCCTCCTTCTTTTCGGATTTATTATACAAATGCCCAAAAAAAACTTCAACGGACAGCACCGAATCTTTGACCATCAAATCATATCTGTTTG
>CAVITM010000112.1:0-7472 GCA_963645455.1 Moraxellaceae bacterium
CTTTTGCAAATGCGGATGGCGGAACAATTGCCATTGGCATTTCGGATAAGCATCGCAGGATTGAAGGTGTCGATTATCACGAGGAACAGCTGAATGAGATATTGCGCGCACCAATAGATTTCTGTAATCCGACCGTATCAATAACCACGGAGATGGTAGAATGTATCAACTATGAGGGCAAACCGGATCATGTGCTTTTGATGCACATTGAAGCCAGCCCATTGCTTCATGCAAATCAGGCTGATGAAGCATTTCTTCGTGTTGGAGATAAAAGTAAGAAGTTAGACTTCGCTGATCGTATGACTCTGATGTATGCCAAAGGAGTGCGTTATTTCGAGGACGAGCCTGTAGCCGATGCCACTATTGATGACTTGGATCTGAATTTTGTGAGAAGCTATTGTCAGCATATTGGTTACACAAAATCTCCGGAAGAATATGTCCGCGAGAATAAAAAGTTTGTTACAGTTAAGGATGGCAAAGATCGGGTCTCTGTGGCTGCAATTCTGTTGTTTGGCAAAAATCCACAGCTTTTTTTCCCCAGGGCCTTTGTTCGGTTTATTCGTTACGATGGCATTGAGGCAAAGGTTGGTAGGGAAATGAATGTGGTCAAAGATGTGATATTCGAAGGCCGCATTCTAGAGCAGGTGGAAAAAGCAGTGAATTTCATCAAGATCCAGATGAAGGAAAAAACATATCTCGGTCATGATGGTATATTTATTACTGAGGAAGAATATGGCGAGTTTGTCCGCACAGAAATTGTGGTTAATGCGATCACCCATCGAGATTATGGAATCAAGGGTACGGATATTCAAGTCAAGATGTTTGACGATCGGTTGGAAGTGGACAGTCCTGGTTCCTTTGCCGGGATGGTGACGAAAGAGAATATTCGCTATACTCATTTTTCACGAAATCCGAAGATAGCAGCTTTTCTGAAGGATTATGGCTATGTGAAAGAATACGGTGAGGGCGTAGATCGAATGTGCAAGGAGTTAGAGGCAATCGGTCTTTCGGATCCGGTATATAACAACAGCACATTTATTCTTAAAACGACGGTGCCGAGCGCATCCTTTGAAAGTAAAACGACTGAAAACGCGTCGATTCAGGCCGAAAGTGCGTCGATTCAGGCCGAAAGTGCGTCGATTCAGACCGAAAGCGCGTCGATTCAGACCGAAAACGAGTCGATTAGACAAAAGGACGCGTTGATTAAAAGGATAATTCAGTTAAAAGAAGCTGGAACCATTTCTCAAAAGGACGCAACAAATGTGGAAACAATAATTACAGATATGGACATTATGCAAGTGATTACAGTCAAAGAGGTAATGAGAATTCTTTCTTGCCAGACTACTAAGGGCAGATCGGTTTTAAAAATGATGGAAATGCTTGGACTGATTAAGACGGTTCATGGTAAGGGTAAAGGCAAGTACATTCTCAATGTGTTTGAGTGAATGGAGAAAAATATCGAGACAACGGAGATGGGCTTTTTTACGAAAGGTCAATAACCCACGATCCTAAAAGGGTCGGGGCTTGAAAGAGTCCTTATTGACTAGCCTAAGTGCTTCGAGCACTACGTTACGCAAGAATCCGGTTTCCGGGAATTAGGCACCTGTGGGCGTATTACCTAACCTGCAGCTCTGCGGTATGTGGTTAAACAGTCCCGATGGGTAAGGACAGTGCTGCATACAAAAACCTTGCGATAACATTGGCGAAGGTAACACAACGGTGATGTACCCGGCTTACAGCATACGTACATCAGAAAGGAGTGCTTTGTCATGGTATACGTGATAAGCAAAGACGGACATCCGCTTATGCCTACGACAAGGCATGGTAAGGTACGAAGGATGCTTGCATCCGGGATTGCCGTGGTAATGAGAAGATGTCCGTTTACCATTAAACTGCTGAAGGATACCGGGTGCGTAACACAACCCATATCTTTAGGCATTGACGCTGGCAGTAAGCATATCGGGACATCAGCAACTACGCCGGACATTGTATTACATGAGTCCGATGTAGAGCTTAGAACCGATATTGTGGATCTGCTTTCGTCAAGAAGAGAACTTCGCCGTGGCAGACGAAACCGAAAAACGCGGTATCGCGCCGCAAGGTTCGATAACCGTGGACACAAAGGCTGGCTTGCACCGTCTGTATCTGAAAAAGTGGAAACTCATCTTACGGTTGTAAAGTATATCTGTAAGATGCTTCCGATCAGCCGGATTACAGTGGAAGTAGCCTCGTTCGATATCCAGAAGATTAAGAATCCGGATATCGATGGTACTGATTATCAGCGAGGTGAACAGCTTAATTTCTGGAATGTAAGAGAATACGTCTTATTCCGGGATGGTCACCAGTGTCAGCGTTGCAAAGGCAAGTCAAAAGATCCGGTTCTTAACGTACATCACATTGAGAGTCGCAAGACCGGAGGCGATGCACCAAACAACCTGATTACACTTTGCGAGACATGCCACAGAGGCTACCACAATGGCACAGTTAAACTTCCAAAGAGCATTAAACGTGGAATGCAATTCCGTGATGCTGCATTTATGGGTATCATGCGATGGGCTTTCTACAATAGGCTTAAGGAAGAATACGAGCCACAAGGCATAGCGGTAAGATTAACCTACGGATACATCACCAAAAACACCCGCATCGAAAATGGTCTTCCAAAAGAACATTTCGTAGATGCCCGGTGTATCAGTGGTAATCCAAAGGCAAAACCGCAATGCGAGGTCTTTTACCAGAGAAAAGTGCGTTGTCATAACAGACAGATTCATAAGCTTACGATACAGAGAGGCGGTATCAGAAAGCGGAACCAATCCGAGTATCAGGTAAAAGGATTTCGGCTGTTCGACAAGGTACAGTTCGATGGAAAAGAATACTTTATCTTCGGACGAAGGAAAAGCGGTTTCTTCGATATCAGAAATCTCGAAGGAGCCAAAGTTAACAATGGAAGTCTTAGTTACAAGAGGCTTAAGTTTCTTGAACCAAGACACGCATTTATTTGTGAGAGGAAGACGGGAAACGAAATGCAGGCCGTAGTAAACGGTTAAAACCAAGAAATTGGCATTTCTGTATTGTCAAAAACGACCCTAAAGGGTCGACGTTTCCTTATAAAATCGATGAAATTTCGGAGAAGCTTGCCGTTGAGAAAACCACGTGGGAACAGATATTGATGTGCTTTGAGGCTTTTGATAATCAGGCGCTGCCGACAATGTTTGATTAAAGAGAGGCAAGGAAACAAAGCCCAACCATCCAAAAGCAGCGTCGCAACTTTTAGGTATCACGAATGAACAGGAGCAGACCTTATGTCAAACTTTGAATTTCTGAAAGAGGTAAAGGAATACGCATTGTTTGCCCCGGCTGCGATCGAGGCGGAAAAGGTCTATGCTTCTGCTCCTGCGATGTGTGCGGTCGGCTGCCGGAAGGCGTTGGAGCTTGCCGTGAAGTGGGTCTATTCTGCAGATAGCACCATGGAACTGCCGTATAAGGACAATCTCCAGTCGCTGATCCATGAGCCGAGCTTCCGCTTCGCGGTGGATCACAGTACCTGGGGCAAGCTGCCGTTCATCGTAAAGCTCGGAAATCTCGCTGTGCATACGGAGAAGAGTGTGCAGAGAAGCGACGCACTGGCGTCGCTGAAGGGGCTTTTCGAGTTCGTTCAGTGGCTGGACTACTGCTACGGCCCGAATTACCAGGAGCGGCATTTCGATGAGACACGGATCCCGACGGAGAAGGTTATCGTCGATACGAAGAAAATCAAGGAGCAGGCGAGTCTTCTTGGTGAGAAGGACGCCGAAATTGAAGCACTGCGAGAGCAGATTGCGCAAATGTCGGCGCGCTTTACTGCGGAGAAGGAGCAGCATAAGGAAGAGCGCAGCTTCCAGGCCGAAGACATTTCCGAATTCGAAACGCGGAAGATCTACATTGATGTGGATATGAAGCAGATGGGCTGGAAGTTCACGGGCGTCGATGCAGACGTGCAGGAGGAATATCCGGTTGACGGTATGGCCGGTGTGGTTGGCCAGAAGGGTTTCTGCGATTATGTGCTGTTCGGCAAGGACGGCTATCCGCTCGCGGTGGTGGAGGCGAAGCGCAGCAGCAAGGATCCGAATGCCGGTCGAAAGCAAGCTGTGCTCTATGCAGACTGCCTGGAGCGGAGATTCGGACGGCGGCCGATGATGTTCACGACAAATGGCTTCGAGACTTACTTCTGGGACGATCAGACATCGCCGCAGCGGCAGGTGAGCGGTGTGTTCAGTAAGGATGATCTGCAGAAGCTGATGAACCGCCGAACAGAGCGGAAGAGTCTCATGTCTGTGCCGATCGACGACCGGATCACGGACCGATACTATCAGAAGGAAGCGATTCGCGCGGTTTGCGAGCAAATCGAAAAGGGATTCCGGAAGCATTTGCTGGTGATGGCAACGGGAACAGGCAAGACACGAACCGCGTCGAGCCTTGCAGATGTGCTCAGCAGGGGCGGCTATGTCACAAATGTTCTGTTCCTGGCAGACCGGACAGCGCTCGTGAAGCAGGCGAAGGACGACTTCAAGAACTACCTGCCGAACATGTCCCTCTGCAATCTCTGTACAAACAAGGATGACCGGAATGCCCGCATTGTCTTCTCAACCTATCCGACGATGCTGAATGCCATTGATGATACAAAGTGCAAGGACGGTGTGCGTCTGTATACACCGGCGCATTTTGACCTGATTCTGATTGATGAGAGCCATCGAAGCATCTTCAAGAAGTACCGTGCGATCTTCGAATACTTCGATGCGGTGATGGTTGGCCTCACGGCGACACCAAAGACGGATGTGGACCGGAACACCTATGACTTCTTCGAGATGGAGCATGGCGTGCCGACCTATGCTTATGACTATGAGACGGCGGTTTACCAGGACCATGTGCTGGTGCCGTACTATAACTATGAGGTGCAGACGAAGTTCCTGGAAGAAGGCATTACCTACGACGAGCTGTCCGATGACGATAAGAAGCGTCTGGAGGAGGACTTCGTGGAGGACGGGCCAGTGCCGGAGTTTATTCCGTCTGCTGCAATGAATCGATTCATCTTCAACGAAACGACAGTAGATACGGTGCTGCAGGATCTGATGGAACGCGGCATTCATGTGGCCGGTGGTGACCGGATCGGAAAGTCCATCATTTTCGCCCAGAACAAAAGGCATGCGGAATTCATCCTGGAGCGCTTCAACAAGCTCTACCCGCATTACAAAGGCGTTTTTGCGCAGCGCGTGATCTGCGATGATACATATGCGCAGACGGTGATCGATGACTTCAAAAATCCGGACAAGCCGCCGTATATCGCGGTGTCGGTGGATATGATGGACACCGGCATTGACGTGCCGCAGTGTGTGAACCTGGTCTTTTTCAAGAAGGTGCGCTCCAAGGCGAAGTTCTGGCAGATGATCGGCCGCGGAACGCGCCTGTGCAAGGGGCTCGACTGCATTGACGCCATCGACGGAGAATATACGGATAAGCGGCGGTTTCTGATTTTTGACTACTGCGGAAACTTCGAATACTTCCGGCAGCATAAGGAGGGCTTCGAGTCTCAGGAAACGAAATCGCTCAGCGAAAGCATCTTCGGGAAGCAGGTGAAGCTGATGTCGCTGCTGCAGGAGCATGACTATGCGCTTGAACGGTATCAGGCATGGCGCAGCACGCTGGCCTCTCTTTGTCATGCGCAGGTGGAGGCGCTGAATCCGGAGCTGATTTCGGTGAAGCTGAAGCGACGATACGTGGAGAAGTATAAGGCGGAGACGTCATTTGCCGCACTCAGCGAGGGCGACAAGGGCGAGCTTCTGCAGCATATCGCGCCGCTTGTGCGCACAGAGGACAATGATGAGCTGGCGAAGCGCTTCGACAACTTCGTGTATGGGCTGATGCTGGCGTCCATGGAGCAAATGTCTTCGTTCAAATATGCGAAGCGGTCGCTCTGCGATATTGCATCGCTGTTGGAGCGGAAGGCGAGCATCCCGCAGGTGAAGGAGAAGCTGCCGCTGATCCGGGAGATCCAGACGGACGAGTACTGGACGGCAAATGATGTGCTGCTGTTTGAAAAGGCACGGACAGAGCTTCGGGAGCTGATGAAGTTCCTGGATCGAGAGGAAGGAAGGAAGCCGATCACGACCCGGCTTGCGGATCCGATCCTGAATGAGAAGGAGGGCGAGCAGCTGGAGCAGGCCTATGATTTCGAGGATTACCGGGAGAAGGTGAACCGCTACATTGGTGAGCACGGTAATACGCTGGCGATCCATAAGCTGACGCACAACATTAAGCTGACCCAGGGTGACTATGAAGAGCTGGAGCGGGTTCTGACCAGTGAACTCGGCAGCAAGGAGGACTACACGCGGGAGTTCGGCGATACGCCGTTCGGACTCCTGGTGCGGAGAATCGCGAAGCTCGACCACGAAGCGGCGATGGAAGCATTTTCCGCTTTCATCAATGACCAGTCATTGAACCAGCGGCAGATTGAGTTCGTCCACAAGATCATCAACCACATCGAGCAGAACGGCTACATGGATAATGTCGCAGAGCTGCAGAAGCCGCCCTTCGACAAGCCGGTCCGCTTCATCAAGCTGTTCGATGCGAAGACCCGAATGGCGCTGATGCAGACCATCAATGCCGTGAAGGAGAATGCAGTGGAGATTGCGGCGATGTAAGGCATCGGATGTAAAACAAAAGCCGGGATGGGAAAATTCAAACCGTCTCGGCAATCTGGAAATATTCAATTAACGGCTATGGATAAGATTTCTTTTGCTATTTTTCCGAACGTAACAACCATTTCCAAATCGGAATTACCTCGATATCAATTTCACTGCACTTCAACGTGGCTTCTTCGCTGTTTGTTATCAGAATACATTTCGCATTTTGAATGTGATTTCTAAGCTGTACAAACGCTCTGGTTTCACGTTCTCTGGTGTCTATGTTGTCGAGAACCTGCATACTTACTTGGATTGCGAGATTATTAGACGGAACATAAAAATCGATTTCGACACTACTTGCAAAGTAATAGACATTTTCAACGCCGTATCTTCTTACAAGTTCAATGGCGACAAGATTTTCAAGCTGCGCAGATTTGCAGTCGAGTAGCATTAGTTCAAGGAAGCCGGTATCCATAAAATAGTATTTTGGCAGAGTTTCTTTCTCTACAAGCTTGGCCGCATAGTTTTGAATCGGAAATATAAGATAAGAGTCTATCATATATCCGAGATAGTTGATGACGGTCTGCTTTCCAAGTGCTGTACCTGCGCTTTTTAGTATATTGGTTAATCTATTAAATGAAAGCGGCTTTGATATGGATTCGGCGATTTTCTTGAGCATTAATTTTAAAGCAAAATCATTGGTGATCTTGTTTCTTGTTATAATGTCGCCGATATAAACAGTCTGATATAGGCTGCTCAGGTATACCCGTTTGTTTGTAAGGTCAGCAAGTTCTGGAAATGCACCGTACTTAACAT
>CAVITM010000113.1:0-7456 GCA_963645455.1 Moraxellaceae bacterium
GTATGCCGCCCGTATGCTGATCAATCATGCCAACGGCAATCTGGTTGAATTTTTCAATCAGCAGAAAAAGCAGCATCCCCAGATCGGATTTGTCAACTATATTGCGGGCAACAACGGTTTTACACTGGCAGATGTTTTTTCCTACGAGCGCAAGCATAACGAGGAAAACGGCGAAGATGGCACAGACGGCAATGACTACAACTACAGTTCAAACTGCGGGGTTGAAGGACCCACCAGAAAAAGAAGCATTCAACAGCAGCGGAGCAGACGGATGCTGCTTGCCATGGCCAGTGTGCTTTTCTCCCAGAGTGTGCCGTTGATCTTATCCGGCGATGAATTTGGCAATTCTCAAAACGGCAACAATAATGCCTACTGTCAGGACAATAAAACCGGCTGGGTCAATTGGCGGATGCTGGAAAAGAACCGTGCTTATTTTGAACAGGTAAAGAGATTGCTGGCCATCAGACACGCTCATCCGGTACTGCGAAGTGATCGTCCCATGCGGATGAGTGATTATGAGACCGCCGGTTTGCCGGATCTGTCCTATCACGGTGCACAGGCTTGGTGCAGGGAACTCTATCCGTCCATGTGCGCCCTTGGCCTACTTTACTGCGGCGCCTACGGGAATGAAGCATCCGATCTTTATCTTGGATGGAACTTTGCGGATACGAAGGCACTGCTGGCGCTGCCTGAGCCGCCGGCCGGCATGCATTGGAGTGTGAGATTCGGAGATGGTGAGATTTTAGATGAGCTTTTGGAAGTGCCGGGAGCATCAGTGACATTGCTTCTGACACAGCCGGACGATTTACAATTGTCTTGATTTTACACGGAGGTATTTATTTCATGTCTTTCATAAAAGCCTGCAAGCATTTGAAAACAGTGTGTGCCCACCGCAGGCAGGTACGGAAAAACTGCTTTCGCATGGGGCTCTACTGGCAGGGGCTGACCCATGATCTGTCCAAATTTTCATGGCCGGAGTTTCGTATCGGAGCCAAATATTATATGGAAGATAAAAGTCCCCACAACGGGGAACGTGCCGTGCTGGGCTATTCCACAGCGTGGCTGCACCACAAGGGCAGAAACAAGCATCATCTAGAGTACTGGATCGATTATGACATGAAGAACGACGGCAATATTGCCGGTATGAAAATGCCGGAAAAATATGTGGCAGAGATGGTGGCTGACCGTATCGCAGCTTCTAAGATTTATAAAAAGAAGGCCTATACCGATTCCTCACCGCTGGAATACTATATGAGAAAGCGGGATCATCATATTCTTCATCCCGAGACCAAGGCGCTGTTGGAGCAGCTGCTGATCATGCTCTCCGAAAAAGGAGAGGACGAGACTTTCCGTTATATCAGGGAGGTTGTGCTGAAATCTCCTTCCGGCGGAAAATAAAATGATATTAAACAATCGAACTACTTAGGGACAGCTTGAATGCTGTCCCTAAATCGTTACACGACAGTTTTCTCTAGCTTACCGATATATAATGATTTTGCCAGGCTTCTTTTACCAGTCCCCGATCCTCTAATTCTTCAAGCAGCGAGAAGAGTAATTCCGGTTCCAGCCCCGTCTCCGTGGCAATCTTTTCCATTGATTTTGGATGCAAATTAAGGCAGCTATACACCAGGCGTTGTGACTTTTCAAGGGGCAATTTGTTCTTTTCAGACAAAAGACCCAGCTCTCCAACTACCTCTTCCGGAGATAGAAGAATGCCTGCGCCCTGGCGGATCAGATGGTTACAGCCGTAGCTTAAAGGGTCATTCATACGCCCGGGAACCGCGTAAACATCCTTTCCCTGCTCCAGTGCACAGTCCGCTGTGATCAGGGAACCGCTTTTTTCTCTCGCTTCTATTACAATAAGCGCATCAGAAAGACCTGAGATGAGCCGGTTTCGCATAGGAAAAAATCCGGGCAGCGGAGCCATATCCGGAGGATATTCAGACAAAATACCGCCATGGGCAGTAATCTCCTCATAAAGAGCCGCATGCTGCGGTGGATAAACAACATTCACACCGCAACCCAGCACACCATAGGTTCGCCCACCGCCATCCAGTGCACCCTGATGCCCGAAGCCGTCAATTCCTCTGGCCAGTCCGCTGATCACACTGACATGATTGGCTCCGAGACATCTTCCGATATCAAGTGCCATCTGTTTTCCATAGGGGCTGCAGCCTCTGGCACCGACGATTCCTGCAGAGGGCAGATCATCAGGCGGCAGGGAGCCGATATAATACAGGCCATAAGGTGGATCATACAGATGCCGAAGTCTTGCCGGATAATTTTCCTGTTCCAGGGAAACGAAAGAAATGCCGCGGCTCATCAGCTGCTCCCACTGACCATACAGATCCCAGCTTTTTTTTGCATTGCTGATGCGCATCGCCACATCTTCTGTGATTTTATACAGTCTGCTAAGCTCCATGGCACCCATTTCATAAATGTGCTTGGCACTGCCGCAGTATTTGTAAAGCTGATGAATGGTTTTTGCCCCGATGCCCGAAATATTTGCCAGCCAGTAAGCATATAAAATATCATGTTCCTCCATTCCCTACACCTCCCAGAATTTTTTATCGAGGCTTCGATAGCGGACGGCTTCCCTTAAATGACTGACACGAATGGATTCCTTCCCATCCAGATCCGCAATCGTACGGGCAACCTTGAGAAGCTTATGATAGGCACGGGCCGACAGCTGCAGTTTGTCATACATACGCTCCATATATTGTGCGCCCTTTGCATCCAGCCCACAATACTGCTCCATGGAGCCGCTTGGGATCTGACTGTTAAAAAACCATGACTCGTTTTTGTAGCGTTCCTGCTGCAGCTGATGGGCTTGTAATACCCGGGCCCGGATCGTTTCAGAGGATTCGCCTTTTGCAGCCCCTGTCAGCTCCTGATAAGTCACCGGTTCAGCCTCCGCACACAGATCAATCCGATCAAGCAGCGGTTGGGAAATTCGATTCAGATAATTATGGATGGAAATACTGGAGCATTTGCAGCGGCTTCTGTCCGGGTAAAAGCCGCATTTGCAGGGGTTCATGGCACAAACCAAAAGAAAATTAGCCGGGTAGGAAAAGCTGTTGTTCACCCGGGTGATGGTAATGGAGCCGTCCTCCATGGGCTGGCGTAAAATCTCTAAAGTGGTCTTTTGAAATTCCGGCAGCTCATCTAAAAACAGAACCCCACGGTGTGACAGCGAAACCTCCCCGGGCTTTGGAACCTGTCCGCCGCCGGCCAGCCCCTGGGGACTGATGGTATGATGAGGTGACCGAAAGGGACGCTGCGTCATGAGCCCGCTATTTTTATGCAGCATTCCACTGACGCTGTAGATCTTGGAGACCTCCAGCTGTTCCGCCCGATCCATCGGCGGCAGGATACCGGGGATACGTCTGGCAATCATTGTTTTTCCTGCTCCTGCAGGGCCGATCATAAGCAGATTATGCATGCCGCTTACCGCGATCTCACAGGCTCTTCGAAGCATTCGCTGTCCGTTGACATCAGAAAAATCCACACATTTTTGTACCGCCTTTTCCTGTGGTGCATCCTTTGGAATCTCTTTTCCCAGTGTGAAATCGCTGTTGCACAGATCAATCAGTGACTGAAGATGACTGATCGGAAAGATCTCTATGCCGTCTACCACCGCCGCTTCGTGATAATTGTTGGCCGGTATGATGCAGCGGCGGATTCCCAGCTCCTTTGCCATGAGAAGCATGGGAAGAATACCGTCCACAGATAAAACTGAGCCATTGAGTCCGATCTCGCCGATGATAAGGGTCTGATCCAGTGCGTGCTGTGGCAAAATGCCAAGAGCCATCAGAATCGCTGCCGTAACCGGCAGATCAAAGCCATTTCCGCTCTTTCGTATATTTGCAGGGGATAAATTGATGGTGATACGCTTCGCCGGAAGCTGATGTCCACAGTTGCGCAGTGCGGTTCGCACACGCTCCCTGGATTCACGTACCTCTGATGCTAAGAAGCCAACCATCTCAAAGAGCGGCAGGCCATCACTGACATCTGCCTCGACATAAACAGGCAGACTGTCGATCCCTTGTAGAATCGCAGTTGTCACGATACTGTACATATCGTCTCCTCTCTGCGCGCCTCGTAGGGGAAAGATTCGAAAAAAAGATGAAATCATTGTAGCACGGATTTCTTTTTTTTGAAAGAACATTGTAGCTTATTTTTTGGCTTGTTGGTTTTGTCTGAAAAAAATTGCCCCTTGAAAAGTCACAACGCTTGGTGTATAGTTGCCTTGATTTGCATCCAAAATCAATGGCGAAAGAAGCCTGGCAAAATTATTATATATCGGTAAGCTAGAGGGAGACAGTAGTAGAATGGCAAAGTATCTGGTCATTGTGGAGTCACCTGCAAAGGTGAAGACGATTAAAAAATTTCTCGGAAAAAATTATGAGGTTGCAGCGTCCAACGGACATGTGCGGGATCTGCCAAAGAGCCAGTTAGGCTTCAATCCGGAGAATGATTTTGAACCAAAATATATTACGATACGCGGCAAAGGGGATATCCTGGCCAATCTTCGAAAGGAAGTCAAAAAAGCAGAAAAAATCTATCTGGCTACTGACCCGGACCGCGAGGGAGAGGCGATTTCCTGGCATTTGTATCATGCCCTGAAGCTGGCTGACATGCCGGACAAAAAGGTATACCGTATCACATTTAACGAGATCACGCAGTCAGCGGTTAAGGCATCACTGAAAAATCCCCGGGAGATCGATATGGATCTGGTCAATGCACAGCAGGCGAGACGTATGCTTGACCGTATGGTGGGTTACCGGATCAGCCCTGTGCTGTGGAGCAAGGTCAAGCGGGGGCTTTCCGCCGGAAGAGTACAGTCTGTGGCATTGCGGCTCATCAGTGACCGGGAGACGGAGATTAATGAATTTATCCCCCAGGAATACTGGACTGTAGATGCCTATTTATCCGTTTCGGGCGAAAAGAAGCCATTAGTTGCAAAGCTTGACAGCTGTGGCGGGAAAAAACTGGAGCTTTCCAAAAAAGATCAGGTGGATCAGGTAGAGGCTGCCCTTTCCGATGCCACATTTACAGTCTCAGAGGTAAAAAAAGGAGAGCGCATCAAAAAATCTCCCTATCCCTTTACAACCAGTACCCTGCAGCAGGAGGCCTCCAAGCGGCTGAATTTTTCAACGCAAAAGACCATGCGCATCGCCCAGCAGCTCTATGAAGGAATCGACATCAAAGGACAGGGAACCGTCGGTATTATCACCTATCTGCGTACCGATTCTGTTCGTATCGCAGCTGAGGCGCAGGCTGCCGCAAAAAGCTATATCAGTGAAAAATATGGAGAAGCCTACGCCGCAAACTCCATAAAGGAAGAAGCCTCTAAAGGCAAGATTCAGGATGCCCACGAAGCGATTCGTCCGACGGATATCACGCGGCTTCCGGTGCTCATCAAGGATTCTTTATCGAGAGATCAGTTCCGGCTTTATCAGCTCATCTGGAATCGTTTCGTCGCCAGCCGCATGACGCCGGCACGCTACGAGACCACCTCGGTGAAGATACAGGCAGGGGACTACCAGCTGCATGTGGCTGCATCCAAGCTTGTCTTTGAGGGATTTTTATCGGTTTATACTTCCATCGATGAGGAAAAGGAAGAGAGCAATGTATTGCTTGGCTCCATCAATGAGTCCACAGCTCTGTCCCTGCAGAATCTCGATGCAAAGCAGCATTTTACGCAGCCGGCACCGCATTTTACGGAGGCATCCCTTGTCAAGACGCTGGAGGAGCACGGCATCGGACGCCCCAGTACCTATGCACCGACCATCACGACGCTGCTGGCCCGCCGTTATATTACGAAGGAACAGAAAAATCTATATATGACAGAGCTTGGCGAGGCTGTGAATACCATTATGGTACAGGCTTTCGAGACCATCGTAGATGAGCATTTTACCGCCAATATGGAATCTCTGCTTGATATGGTAGAGGAGGGCAAGGTCAATTGGAAGACCATCATCAGCAACTTCTATCCGGATTTGGAGGAGGCTGTCGCCGAGGCAGAGAAGAAGCTTGAAAAGATCGAGATCGCCGATGAGGTTACGGATGTGGTCTGTGAGGAGTGCGGACGCAACATGGTAGTGAAATACGGTCCCCACGGAAAGTTCCTGGCATGTCCCGGATTTCCGGAGTGCCGCAACACCAAGCCTTATCTGGAAAAGATCGGTGTCAAATGTCCCAGCTGCGGCAGGGAGATCGTGCTTCGCAAGACGAAAAAGGGCAGACGCTACTACGGCTGCGAGAATTATCCGGATTGTGAGTTTATGTCCTGGGCCAAGCCGGTGGAGAAAAAATGCCCTTCCTGCGGCGGCTATATGGTGGAAAAAGGAAGCAAGATCGTTTGTGCAGATGCCCAGTGCGGCTATGTAGAACAAAAGGGAAAAAACAATTAAAAAACCTTGCATTTATCGACCAATTATGAGATTTTTAGTTGTATTTTCAGAAAAATGGGTGTATGATTCACGTATATCCATTTTTTTATGCACAACTTTTTATATACACAACTATTGAAAAGAGACAACCAATGAGTGTACAGCTACTAGACAAAACGCGAAAGATCAACAAACTGTTGCATAACAACAATTCTTCGAAGGTGGTATTCAACGATATCTGCGAGGTGCTGACGGATATCCTGTCCTCGAATATTCTCGTCATCAGCAAAAAGGGCAAGGTCTTAGGCACCAGCCGGTCGGCTGATACGCCCTGCCTCCATGAACTGATCGCCAGTGAGGTGGGAGGCTTTATCGATCCCATGTTAAACGAACGTCTGCTTGGTATTTTGTCTACCAAGGAAAATGTGAATTTGGAGACACTTGGATTTGTGACGGATATCGCAGATTACTCGGCGATTATCGCTCCCATTGACATCGCAGGCGAGCGGCTTGGTTCCTTATTTGTATACCGGATGCGTCAGGCTTACGATATTGATGATATTATTTTGACAGAATATGGCACCACGGTGGTGGGTCTGGAGATGCTTCGTTCCGTCAATGAAGAGAGCGCAGAAGAGAACCGCAAGATTGCCATTGTCAAATCCGCGATCTCTACCTTATCTTTTTCCGAGCTGGAGGCCATTATTCTTATCTTCGATGAGCTTGGCGGCAGTGAGGGAATCCTGGTGGCCAGCAAGATCGCAGACCGCGTCGGCATTACCCGTTCGGTTATCGTCAACGCCCTTCGCAAGTTTGAGAGCGCCGGTGTCATCGAGTCCCGTTCCTCCGGCATGCGAGGCACCTACATCAAGGTACTCAACGATGTTGTCTTTGATGAGTTGGCCCGTGTAAAGCAGGAACAAAAAAAGAACTAAAGTTGACTAAAAGTTCATTAAAGTTTACAAAAAGCGCTTGCATTCTGCAGGCGCTTATGTTATTTTTATAAAGCTTATGATTAACAAACACACGAGTGGATCATCATTTTGGTGCCAAAAGGTGAA
>CAVITM010000114.1:0-7424 GCA_963645455.1 Moraxellaceae bacterium
ATGAGCCGACAGTCTGAAAGGAGCGCATCATGAGCGTGAAACAGACTGAAAGCAAGATCACAGCTCTCTATGAGCGACTGTCCCGTGACGATGACAACGCCGGGGATAGTAATTCCATCGTAAATCAGAAAAGATACCTGGAAAGCTATGCCCAGCAGAGAGGTTATACCAACTGGCGGCACTATACGGACGACGGATGGAGCGGCGGCAATTTCGAGCGGCCCGCATGGAAGCAGCTTATTGCGGATATTGAAGCAGACAAGGTTGCCCATGTGATCGTCAAGGATATGAGCCGGGCAGGACGTGACTATCTGCAAACCGGCTTCTACACAGAGGTGTTCTTCCGTCAGCACGATGTCCACTTTGTTGCGATTGCCAACAGTGTGGATAGTGATGACCAGAACAGCAACGAATTTGCCCCCTTCCTCAATATCATGAACGAGTGGTATCTTCGTGACCTGAGCCGTAAGCAGAAAACGGCCATTCGTGTCAAAGGCGAATCCGGCAAGCCTACCACCAACTGTGCCATTTACGGCTACAAGAAAGACCCGGAGAACAAATACCATTGGCTGATCGACGAGGAAGCTGCCGCCGTGGTGCGGCGTATTTTCCGTTTGACCATTGAGGGCAAAGGTCCCTACGATATTGCCCGGATTCTCTTCGATGACAAGGTGGAGATGCCTGCCGTGTACTTTGGCAAGCAGGGTAAAGGTATCTGGAAAAGCAAAGAGGAATTCCCAAATCCCTATAACTGGAGCGGCTATATCGTGGGGCAGATTCTTTCCAAACCGGAGTATATGGGGCATACGGTGAATTTTCGCTCCCACAAAAAGTCCTACAAAGATAAAAGTCCCGTGATGAATCCAAAAGAGGAGTGGCTGATCTTTGAGAATACCCATGAGGCCATCGTGGACAAGGAAACATGGGAGCTTGCGCAGAAGCTCCGCAAGACACCCAAGCGCATCGACACGCTGGGTGAAGCGAATCCGCTGACCGGACTTCTGTACTGCGCCGATTGCGGCGAAAAAATGTATAATCACCGTTCCAAAGGCGGCACGGAGAACAATCCCTATCCATCTGACTTTTTCGATTGTTCCTCCTATACCCTCGCCCGGCAGAAACGAACAACAGCCTGCTGCGGGCATTATATCACGACCAAGGCTCTGCGCGCCCTGATTTTAGAAACCATCCGCACGGTCAGCACCTTTGCGATTTCCAACCAGGCGGCGTTTATGGAAAAAGTGCGCTCTGCTTCCCAGCTGCGGCAGGCAGAAGCCGCAAAAGATGCCAAGCGACGGCTGAACAAGGACAAAAAGCGCATCACAGAGCTGGACACCATCATCAAAAAGCTCTATGAATCCTTTGCCATCGGTCGCATTACCGAGGAACGCTTTGACAGTTTGCTTGCAGATTATGAAGCCGAGCAGAAAGCGCTGCAAGTCTCTGTCACAGAAGCGGAGGAAAAGCTGTCCGTTTTCGCAGAGGACACCGCCCGCGTGGAGCAGTTTCTGGAGCTTGCGAGGAAGTACACCGATTTTTCTGAGCTGACCACGCCCATGATCAACGAGTTTATTGAGAAAATCATCGTCCACGCCCCGGAGCGTATCGACGGCGACCGGGTGCAGGAGGTGGAAATTCACCTTCGCTTTATTGGGCAGTTCGAGCTTCCAGCGCCGGAGCTGACCGAGGAGGAAATCAAGCGGCAGGAGTTCTTGAAGAAAGAGCGCATCCGTGGCCGTGAGCGCTATCAAAAGCTGAAATCCGGGGAACGTGCTGTCGGTGTTCCTGTTACGCTGACCTGCAAATGCTGCGGTCGGGAATTTGAAGCCAAGCGGACAAACACCCTGTTCTGCGGCCCCAACTGCCGTGCGAAATTCTACCGTCAGGAGGCGGCAGAGCGCCGCAGCCGGGAGTGTACCTGCGAAAGCTGCGGCAAGGTTTTCACTGCAACTCGAAGCAGCGTCAAATACTGCTCCGACGATTGCCGGTATGCAGCGCAGATCAAGCGGCAGGACGCACGGAAGAAAGCCTTGCGAGAGGCTAAAAACGAGGAAGAACCAACAACAGAATAAGAAAAGACGCAGACGGCGGCTTGCACCATATCGGGCAGGCCGCCGTTTTTGCGCTGAAATGGAGGTATCATGCGTATTTTTGAAATCGTAAAAGAAAACGTCAAACTGCGGGAAGCAGTGGAGCTGTACGGAGTAGATGTAAGCCGGTACGGCAAAGCCCTCTGCCCGTTTCACAATGACCGCCACCCCAGCCTGTTTGTAGCGGACGATCATTATCACTGCTTTGCCTGTGGAGCGCATGGGGATGTGATTGACTTTGTAGGCAGATTGTTCCAGCTCTCGCCCTACGATGCGGCACGCAAGCTGATGGCAGATTTTCACCTTGACCCGGACAAGCCGCCCAACGCAGCGGCGCTCCACGCAAAACGTATCCGAACAGAAGCACAGCAGCTCAGAGAAAAAGAGCGGCTGTGCTTTTCTGTTCTCTGCGATTATGTCCATGTGCTGCGGGACTGGAAGGTGCGGTATGCGCCGCAGTCACCTGACGAGCCTGTTCACGCGCGGTTCGCAGAAGCCTGTCACAAGCTCGATGAGGTGGAATATTGGCTGGATATTCTCACTTCTGGTGATTCCGAGGAGCGGCATGAAGTAATCAATGACTGGCTGACAGGCAATAAAATCAACACACTCAAAGCACGGCTGAAAATTATCAGAGAGGAGGAAAATTATGAACGAAGCGAATATCGAAGCTATGGCACTGCCGCCTGAGGCAGTTTGGCCCGACTGGTACGACGGTCGGCACATCAACGAGGTGCTGTTCTGCCGGCAGTTTTTGGAGAAGCACCCCATGAAATGTGTGCGCGGGCGGCTGTTCACCGTGGACGGACTGATTGAGGACGAGGGGCAGATCGGCAATCTCATTCTGGAGGAAATCTCCGGTGTGCTGACCTCCGGTCTGTCCAAAGTCGTGACAAATCTGCTTGCCAGCATCAAGCTGCAAGCGTATTCACCGCCGCTGCCCATTGAAACCGACCGCATCCACGTTGCCAACGGAACGTATTTCATGGATGGCAGTTTCACCGCCGACAAAAGCTATTGCAACAACCGCCTGACCGTTTCCTACAATCCTGATGCACCGACGCCCCAAAAGTGGCTGCAATTTCTGTCCGAACTGCTGCAGCCGGAGGACATTCCCACCTTGCAGGAGTTCCTCGGCTATTGCCTATTGCCAACCACCAAGGGACAGAAAATGCTCATGCTCATCGGCAAGGGCGGCGAGGGAAAGAGCCGCATCGGGCTGGTCATGCGTTCCCTGCTGGGTGACAGCATGAATACCACCAGCATCCAGAAGGTGGAGAGCAACCGGTTCAGCCGCGCAGATTTGGAAAACAAGCTCCTGATGGTGGATGACGATATGGATATGAGCGCCCTACCCAAGACCAACTATATCAAATCCATCGTTACGTCCGAGTGCAAGATGGACATGGAACGCAAGGGCATTCAGAGTTATCAGAGCCAGCTCTATGTACGCTTTCTCTGCTTCGGAAACGGTGCGCTGACGGCTTTGCACGACAAGTCCGATGGCTTCTTTCGCCGCCAGATCGTGCTGACCACCAAAGACCGGCCCGCAGACAGAGCAGATGACCCATTTCTTGTGGACAAGCTGCTGCGAGAGAAGGAGGGAATCTTTCTCTGGTGTCTGGAAGGGCTGCATCGGCTGATTGGGAACAACTATCAGTTCAGCATTTCGGGCCAAGCCAGAGAGAACATGGAAACGGTCAAGCGCAGCAGCAACAATGTGATCGAGTTCCTGCAATCCGAAGGCTATATCCGGTTCAAGGCAGACAGCGAAGCAAGTTCCAAGGCGATCTACGAAGCCTATACCCGCTGGTGTGATGACAACGCACAGAAGCCCATGTCCGCAAATCGTATCAGCTCCGAGCTGGCACAGAATGAGCGTCTTTACAATGTGGAGGCCACTAACAACGTCTATTTCGCCGGCAAGCGGGTGCGTGGATTTGTGGGCATTGAGGTGCTGAGCCTGCTGCCCTATTAAAAAATGACAGCCGAACTTCAAATGTGCTGTACGCGCCGTACACTCTGTACGGCACTTTTTGATTCCACTTCTAAAAACAGATTTTCATGTCCAATGTTACCAGATATGGCTCAAAAGCCGAGAAATCGTCTTGCTTTGAAGTGCTTTGATGCAAATTAGAAGAATCTTTCTTCAAAACCTGTGTACGGAGATGTACATCAGCCACCTGTTCTGTACGCTGCCGTACACGAAAAACTATTTTACAGCCGTACAGCGGCAGAAAGGAACGACTATGAATTATATGAACAACAAACCCATCATCATTGGCATCGACCATGGCTACGGAAACATCAAGACCGCCCACACCTGCTTCCCCACCGGCGTGACCGCTCATGACAAGGAGCCGACCTTCAAGAATGACCTGCTGATCTACGACGGCAGGTATTACACCATCGGGGAGGGACACAAGGAGTTTGCCGCCGAGAAAATGACGGACAGCGACTATTATCTTCTGACCATTGCCGCCATCGGGCGGGAACTGCACATCCGCCATCTCACCTCTGCCCGTGTCCATATTGCGGCAGGACTTCCTCTCACCTGGGTCAGCGAACAGAAGGATGCTTTCTGGGCATACCTTTTGCAGAATGACAGCGCAGACTTTACCTTCCGGGGCGTGGACTACCATGTGGAGTTCGCCGGAGCGGATATCTTCCCGCAGGGTTTTGCCGCCGTCGCCGGGAATCTGGGACAGTTCAGGGGAACGAATATGCTCTGCGATATTGGAAACGGCACCATGAACGTCATGTATATCAACGAGCGCAGACCGGTTCTCAGCCGCTGCTATACGGAAAAGTTTGGGACACTTCAGTGCATGCTGGCCGTCCGGGAGCGCGTGCTGCGGCAGTTCGGCAAAACGCTGGACGATGCCACCATCGAGCGTGTGCTGCGCAAGGGTACGGCGGAAATCGGGGAACGATACCTGACCGCCATCCGCGAGACCGCTACGGAATATGTGGCTGGTATTTTCCTCAGGCTGCGGGAGCATGAGTACGACCCGGAACTGATGCGGCTCTATGTGGTAGGCGGTGGAAGCTGCCTTGTGCGGAATTTCGGGGAGTACGAGACAGGGCGCGTCATCTTCAATGATGATATCTGCGCCACCGCCAAGGGCTATGAGCTGCTGGCGGAGAGCAAGATGAAGAAAGCAGGTGGCATTGTATGAGAAAGAACATCTACACGACCACTCTGCGGCTGAACCTGAACAACGATGCAGACCGGCAGGCATGGGAACACTTGCGGCGGCTGGACAAGACACAGTACCGTTCTGTGAACAGCGCAGTGATTGCTGCTGTCAACGCCTTCTTCGGCAGACAGGAGCAGCTTGCTGCTGATCCTTATCTGGAGACCCGTGAGAAGGAGGATGTTTTTCTTCAGGAAATTCGGGATACCATCCGGGAGAGCTTGCAGGGAGCTGTACCCATGAGTTTTGCCCCATGGATGCAGCTCGTGCAGGGAACAGCACCGGCAGCCACACCGCAGAAAGCAGAGAATAGCGAAGACCTTGATGCCGCGCTGGACTTTGCGGACAGCTTTTGATACCAAATCCACCTGATCTGATAGCAATGCCGATACCAATTCTGGCAAGTTTACTATCATCAACGAAATCTGAAACCATTGTACCATCAAAAACCGGTTGCTTGCTATCACGATTGGTAGCAGATAGCCAGTTTTTACTATCACGAAGGGAGAATTTGACGATGCAGACCATGACCGAAAATGAAAAGAAGCTGTTGCAGGCACAGCACCGGCTGGAGGAAGCACAGATGCGCAACCGGAAAAAGGAGCGAAACGCGCGAACCCGCAGACTCATTCAGGAGGGAGCAATTCTGGAAAAGGTTCTGCCGGAGGTTCCGACGGTAACTCTGACGGAGCTGGAAGATTATCTGACGAATAAGCTGGAACACATTTGAATCCACTGGGAGGCCTCCGGGAAACCGGGGACCTTCCTCTTTTTTCTCCCGAAGGGCGCACTTACTCACCACCCCAAAGGGGCAGTGGTACTTGCCGTTGGCAAGCCGTGCGCTCTCCGAGGGGAATTTCGCTTTCTGCGGAAAGCAACAGACAATGCCACAGCACCTGCGGGCGCTGCTGTCATCGTCTGCGCAATTAGGGAAATACTGTCGCTTCAACCAACGCTATTTCTCCAACCGCCTGCGCAAACCTGCAACCGGCAGCTTTGCCGCAGAGATGGACGGGCGTTCAGTCCGTCCATTTTCTCTTTTGCGAAAGAGAAACAGAAAAAGGAAACGAGGTAAAACGAACAATGGCAATTTACCATCTGGAAGCAAAGGTGGTCAGCCGGGGCGCAGGGCGCTCCGCCGTGGCCGCCTCCGCGTATTTGAGCTGTTCCCGTCTCTACAACGACTACGACGGGATACAGCATGACTACACAAGAAAACAGGGGCTTGTCTGGCAGGAAGTGTTTCTGCCGGAATATGCCCCGCAGGAATGGCAGGATCGGGAGCAGCTATGGAATGCCGTGGAAGAAGCAGAAAAATCCAGGGACAGCCGTTTGGCACGGGAATTTGTTGTTGCTTTGCCTATAGAGCTGAACTGTGAGGAACAAATCGCACTGCTGCAAGAGTTCATCCAAGAACAGTTTGTGGCGGACGGAATGTGCGCCGACGCAGCCATTCATGACACCGATGGCCACAATCCTCACGCACACATTCTCCTGACGGTGCGCCCGCTGGATGAGCAGGGAAAGTGGCAGTACAAGACCGAGAAAGAATATCTCTGCATGAGAAACGGCGAGGAACGGGGCTTCACTGCCGCTGAATTTAAAGCGGCGCAGAGCGAAGGCTGGGAGAAGCAATATCCCTACAAGGTCGGCAAGAAGAAGGTGTATATGACACCGTCTGCCGCAGATGCGCAAGGGCTTGTCCGGGCTGACAAGCATCCCAAAAGCATCCGCTACGGCAGGCAGAATCCCATCTCCGAACGCTGGAACAGCGAAGAGCAGCTTGTGGCATGGCGTGCGGCGTGGGCAGATGTGTCCAATCGTTATCTGGAATGCGTCGGACGAGAGGAACGCATTGACCACCGCAGCAACGTTGCACGGGGAATTGACGAGCTTCCCACCATCCATGAGGGCGTGGTTGCGCGGGCGTTGGAGCGCAAGGGAATCGTCTCTGATCGCTGTGAAATCAATCGCCAGATCAAGGCAGACAATACGCTGCTGCGGGAGCTGAAAGCTGAAATCAAGAAGTTGGCCGCTTTAGTGGCCCGTACTGTTCCTGCCATTGCTGAAGGGCTGGAGAACCTGCGCGGCCGCGTGCTGATCTTCTGTTATCAGCTCTCTCATATTCGCAGCGGCA
>CAVITM010000115.1:0-7370 GCA_963645455.1 Moraxellaceae bacterium
GGGCAATTCCGTGATTCGTGCCATGTTCAACGAGGGCAGAGAGCTGGCTGCAAAGATCGGCGAGGAAAATGTCTATGATTTTTCTCTCGGCAATCCGGCCACACCGGCACCTGCACGTGTCAATGAGGCCATCAAGGAGGCTGTGGACACCATGGATTCTATGCAGCTTCACGGCTATATGGCCAATGCAGGCTATCCGGATGTGCGGGGCGCCATCGCAGACAATCTAAATAAACGCTTTGGCACGGATTTTACATTCCAGAATATTATCATGACCGTCGGAGCAGCCGGTGGACTTAATATTATTTTAAAGACACTTTTGGATCCCGGTGATGAGGTCATCGTATTCGCACCTTATTTCGGTGAGTACCGGGGCTATGCCGGCAATTTTGGCGGTGTGATCGTAGAGGTAGCACCCAATCTTGAGACCTTCCAGCCGGATCTGGCTGATTTTGAGAGCAAGATCACAGACAAGACCAAGGCAGTCATTATCAATACGCCTAACAATCCTACCGGTGTCATTTATAGTGATGAGACTATGACGCAGTTGGGAGAGATCCTTTCCAAAAAAGAAGTAACATACGGCCATGAGATCTATCTGATCTCTGATGAGCCTTACCGTGAGCTGGTTTATGATGGAGCAAAGGAGCGCTTCCTGACAGGCTTTTACCACAATACCCTGGTAGGTTATTCCTTCAGTAAGTCATTGTCCCTGCCCGGCGAGCGAATCGGCTATGTGGTGGTTCCAGGCGAGGTGACAGATGCAGCGGATATGCAGAGCGGCATCGAGATCGCAAACCGTCAGCTTGGCTTTGTCAATGCGCCCTCTCTGATCCAGAAGGCAGTGGCAAAGTGCCTCGATGAGAAAACGGATGTGGCTTATTATGACAAGAACCGTGAATATCTCTACAGCCAGCTGACCAAGCTTGGCTTTACATGTATCAAGCCCCAGGGTGCTTTTTATCTGTGGGTAAAATCTCCGGTGGCTGATGAGGAGGAGTTTGTGCAGGCAGCCAAGAAGCATCACATTTTATTCGTGAAGGGCTCTGCCTTTGCATGCCCGGGCTTTGTGCGCATCGCTTATTGCACCTCTTATGAAAAAATCTGTCGGTCTATGCCGGCCTTCAAGCAGTTGGCAGCAGACATGGGACTGTGTGAGGAGTAGTTATGGCGAACTGGGAAAAAAATATACGCCGGGTGGTGCCCTATACGCCGGGGGAGCAGCCGAAGGAAGCAGGCATCATCAAGCTCAATACAAATGAAAATCCCTATCCTCCCGCCCCCGGGGTCACAGAGGCCATCCGCGGATTTGAGGCGGACCGGCTGCGGCTCTATCCGGATCCTTCAGCTACTGTGTTGGTGGAGGCGCTGGCGAAGCATTATCAGGTGAAGCCTTCCCAGGTATTTGTAGGTGTAGGCAGCGATGATGTGCTGGCCATGAGCTTTCTGACATTTTTTAATTCGGACAAGCCGGTTTTATTTCCGGATATCACCTATTCCTTTTACGATGTCTGGGCGGAAGTTTTTCGGATTCCCTATGAGGTGCAGCCTCTGGATGAGCAGTTCCATATCCGCAAGGAGGACTATTATAAGGAAAACGGAGGCGTGATTTTTCCGAACCCCAATGCGCCTACAGGCATTCTGATGGAGCTGTCAGAGATTGAGGACATCGTCGCTCACAATCAGGACGTGATCTGTATTGTAGATGAGGCCTATATCGATTTTGGCGGGGTGAGTGCACTGCCGCTGATTGAAAAATATGACAATCTGCTCATCGTTCAGACCTTTTCAAAGTCCCGTTCCATGGCAGGCGCACGGATCGGCTATGCTCTTGGCAGCCAGCGGCTGATTGGATATTTGAATGACGTCAAATATTCCTTCAATTCCTATACCATGGACCAGCTGACCCTTTTGACAGGTACGGCGGCGCTGGCGGATGATGCATATTTTAAGGAAACCATCGAAAAAATCATCGCCACCAGAGAACGCACGAGAGAAGCACTTTTAGACCTGGGCTTTGTGGTGCCGGAGTCAAAGAGTAACTTTTTATTTGTCTCCCACCCGGACGTGTCTGCAAAGGAACTGTTTACCTGGCTGAAGGAGCGGGGAATCTATGTGCGCTACTTTGATAAGCCGAGGATTGACCAGATGCTTCGCATCACCATCGGAACGGATGAACAGATGGATCAGTTACTTGCCCGTTTGAAGGAGTACTTATGCTGAAAAAATATTTATGGGTGTTTTTCGTATCCATGCTGCCCATCATTGAGCTGAGGGGCGCGATTCCCATCTCCCAGGGACTGGGTCTGCCCATTGTTCCCAGCTATGTGATCAGTATTCTGGGGAATATGCTGCCGGTTCCGCTGATTTATCTCTTTGCCAGAAAGGTACTGACCTGGGGCGCGGATAAACCGCTGATCGGAAAGCTGTTTCGCTGGTGCCTCAGCAAAGGAGAGGCAGGCGGAAAGAAGCTTCAGGAGACAGCAGGAAGAGGACTGTTCGTGGCATTGATGCTTTTCGTGGCGATTCCGCTGCCCGGCACCGGTGCATGGACGGGAACCCTGGCCGCCAGCATTCTCAACATGGATTTTAAATCCAGCGTACTGGCTGTGATGTGCGGCGTGCTTATCGCCGGCGTGATCATGATGATCGCCAGCTTTGGCGTGTTTGGCCTACTACTGCAGTAAATGATTGGGGCGCGAGCCGTTGGCTGGCGCCCTTCGTGATTTAAGAGGAAGATACATGGGTATACAGGAATATCTGCAAAAGAGCCGTCTCATTGCTGATGGCGCCTTTGGCACTTATTATGAAAAAAAATACAGCGACGAGGATCCCTTTGTGGAGCGGGCGAATCTTAGTGCCCCGGATCGGGTCCGTGACATTCATATGGAGTATCTGCGTGCGGGAGCCAGGCTGCTTCGCACGAATACCTTTGCCATCAATCCGGTCTTTTTTCCGGATATGGAGGAACGGATTGCCATGATCACGGCGGGCTTTCATGCTGCCGAGGAAGCGGTGCGCTTCTTTCGCGCAGAGAGCGGCTGCACAGAGGAGATTTTTATCGCGGCGGATTTTGGCCCGGTCATGGAAATTGACGAGTGGAGTGAAGAGCAGCTGCTTGGTGATTATAAAAAAATGTGCGATGCATTTTTTGACTGCGGCGCACAGAACTTTGTATTTGAGTCCCAGCAGGATGACAAATATATCGGCGCACTGGCTTCCTATATCAAGGAAGGGTGCCCGGATGCCTTTGTGCTGGCGCAGTTTACCTTCGACCGAAGCGGCTATACGAGAGCGGGTCTTTCCATGCAGCGCATCAGTGAGCGCATGGCAGATCCTGCCATGGACGATGTGGATGCCTATGGCTACAACTGCGGCGTGGAGGCCGGGCATCTGCTGCAGATGCTGACATCACAGCCTGTTTACTGCGATAAATTTTTAAGCGCTCTGCCCAATGCGGGCTATCCCATTTCTCTGCGGGGCAAGACCATTTACACGGAAAATGAGCATTATTTTGTGGAAAAAAGTGTGGGTCTGGCAGCCCTTGGCATGGATCTTTTAGGTGGATGCTGCGGCACTACGCCCCGGTATATCGCAGATCTGTCGGAGGCACTAAGGGGCATTCCCCGTGGAAAAAAGCGGATGGCGCCCCTTCCGGAAAAAAAATCTGCCCAGAGAACGTCCGTTACGGCGGAGACTGGGGCGCAGCCTTCGAAAGGAGTGGCGGGACGATTGCTTTTGCCGCCTGAAAAGCTTGACCGTAAGCCCGTGATCGTGGAGCTGGATCCCCCTTTTGACAGCGATATTTCAAAAGTATCCAATGGGGCAGCGAAGCTGGCGGAGGCAGGCATTGATCTGCTGACTCTCTCTGATTCCCCCATGGCCCGGGCCCGTATGGATGCGGGGGCGCTGGCCGCCCGGCTCATGCATACCTACGGACTGCCTGTGATGCCCCATGTGGCATGCCGGGACCGGAATATCATTGGACTGCGTTCTCTTTTGCTGGGTGAATATATGAATGGCATCCGGCATCTTCTTGTGGTGACGGGAGACCCGGTGGCGAGGGATGCCAGAGGAACCATCTCCGGTGTGTTTGACGTGAATTCCATCCGTCTGATGGAATATATCAAAAATATGAATGAGGAGCTTTTTTCATCTGATCCGCTGCATGTAGGTGGAGCTCTGAACTATCATGGCGCGAATCCCCAGGCGATTCTTCGCCGCATGGAAAAAAAGATCGATGCAGGCTGTGAGTATTTTCTTACCCAGCCCATCTATTCGGAGGCGGATATGGAGCGCATCGCCTATCTAAAGGAAGGAATCTGCGGCCGTGCCAAGATCTTTTGCGGCATTATGCCCCTGGTCAGCTATAAAAATGCCATGTTTATTCATCATGAGATGGCAGGCATTACCATTCCGGAGGAGATTTTATCCAGATATAGGCCGGATATGTCAAAAGAGGAGGCCCACCGCGAGGCAGTGGAGCTTTCGCTGGAGCTGGTGAGAGATATGGAGACGCTGGCAGACGGGTATTATTTTATGACGCCCTTTAACCGTGCCGGATTGATCTGCGAGATCATTCAGGGCATGCATACATCGGGAGAACAGCAATGACAAGAGAAGCATTTAAAAAACTGGTGGAAGGAAAGATCGTGATTTTAGACGGAGCCACCGGATCCAATCTGCAGCAGGCAGGTATGCCCACGGGGGTCTGTCCGGAGCAGTGGATCTTAGAGCATCCCCAGACCCTCATTGATCTGCAGCGGGCTTATGTGCAGGCAGGAACGGACATCGTCTATGCACCTACCTTTACCGCCAACCGGATCAAGCTGGAGGAATATGGTCTGGCGGATCGGCTGGAGGAGATGAACCGGGCGCTGGTGGCACTCTCCCGTGAGGCAGTCAGGGGAAGCAATGCCCTGGTGGCAGGAGATCTGACCATGACCGGAAAGCAGTTGGAGCCCATTGGAGAGCTGCCCTTTGAGACACTGATTGAGGTCTATAAGGAGCAGGCAGGGGTGCTTGTTGATGCGGGAGTGGATCTGTTCGTGGTGGAGACCATGATGAGTCTGCAGGAGACCCGGGCGGCTGTCATTGCCATCCGGGAGATCTGCCAGCTGCCGATATTGGCCAGCCTGACTTACGAATCGGACGGTCGCACGCTGTACGGCACAGACGCAAAAACAGCCATGGTGGTGCTGCAGAGTCTGGGGGCGGATGCTGTGGGCTGCAACTGTTCCACCGGCCCGGCTGAGATGGCAGCTTCTGTAGAGCAGATGCGTTCTGTGGCCAATATTCCGGTGCTGGCCAAGCCCAATGCAGGCCTGCCCCAGCTGGTGGATGGAAAAACGGTTTACCTCATGGATCCGGAGGAATTTGCAGCTTCTGCGGCAGCGCTTGTTCAGGCCGGTGCGTCTATTGTGGGCGGATGTTGCGGGACAACGCCGGCACATATCGCGGCACTTTCTGCTGCGGTGAAAGATCTGCCGGTGCCCGCCATCAGTGCTGAAAAGAAACGGCTTCTGGCTACGGAGCGCAGTGTCCTGACCATTGATCTGGATGGAAGCTTTTTGGTGGTGGGCGAGCGTATCAATCCCACTGGAAAAAAGGCACTGCAGGCCGAGCTTCGGGAGGGCAGCCTGGATCTGGTGTGCCAGATGGCAGCGCAGCAGGAGGAAAACGGCGCGTCGATCTTAGACGTCAACATGGGTATGAATGGCATCGATGAAAAGGAGATGATGTTATCAGCCATCGAAGAACTGACGACGGCCAGCAGTCTGCCCCTCTGCTTTGATTCCAGCAATGTAGAGGTATTGGAGGCGGCGCTTCGCCGTTATCCGGGACGTGCGCTGGTCAATTCGGTTTCCTTAGAGTCGGTAAAGATCGAGCAGCTGCTTCCGATCGTGGCAAAATATGGCGCCATGTTTATTTTGCTGCCCCTTTCGGATGAGGGCATCCCTGAGACGGTTGAGAAAAAGCGTGCAATTGTGCGCCAGATTCTTTCCCATGCGTATGCCCTTGGCTTTACAAAGGAGGATGTGATTGTAGACGGTTTGACGGCAACGGTGGGAGCCAATCCGGATGCGGCGCTGGAGTGCTTTGATACGATCCGCTATTGCAGACAGGAGCTGGGGCTGGCCACGATCTGCGGCCTGTCCAATATCTCCTTTGGACTTCCCAACCGCCCCTTTGTCAATACGGCATTTCTGACCATGGCTATTGCCCACGGGCTGACCATGGCCATTGCCAATCCGTCCCAGGATCTTTTGATGAATGCGGCTTTTGCATCGGATATGCTATTGCATAAACCGGACAGTGATATCCGCTACATTGAGCGCATGCAGGTATATGAGCGGCACTTGGAGGAAAAGGAAGCTTCAGCAGCCCCCAGGGAAAAACGGGCCCACAGGGAAAGTACTTCTTTGGATCCGGCAGGAGCGGATGCCATTTTTACAAGTGTCTTAAAGGGTGATAAGAAAAATATTGTCACCATCGTAGAACAGGCGCTGCAGCAGGGAAAATCAGCCGGAGAGATCATAAACGGAAGCTTGATTCCGGCCATCAATGAGGTGGGAGACCGCTTTGAAAAGCAGATCTATTTTCTTCCGCAGCTGATCGCCTCGGCGGGTGCGATGCAGACGGCGATTGAGCATCTGGAGCCCCTTTTAGTGCGCAGTGAGGATTCGGCTGAGGCTGCCACCATCGTGATCGCCACGGTGGAGGGTGACATTCATGACATTGGAAAAAATTTGGTGGTATTGATGCTGAAAAATTATGGCTATCACGTCATTGATCTGGGTAAGGATGTGGCAGCGGAGACGATTGTGCAGACGGCAATTGAGACTCATGCCCAGGTCATCGGGCTGTCTGCCCTCATGACGACTACGATGATGCGCATGAAGGATGTGGTGGAGCTGGCAAAGGCCCGGGGCTGTACCAGCAAGATCATCATCGGAGGCGCCTGCATTACGGACAGCTTTGCCACCGAAATCGGAGCCGACGGTTATTCGCCGGATGCCGCCAGCTGCGTCAAGCTGGTGCAGCGGCTGCTGGGGGAGCGGTAGCTACTTATGGCAGTATACGCAGCTCCCGCGAGTCACACCATACGAGGCTGCGGGCTCGGTGCTACCTCTCAGACTGCTCAGATTGCCCGGACGGCGTCGCGCTTTCTCTTCAACCTCGGCTCGATGTGTCCTTCGCTTCGCTCGCACACATAGCTCTCGGTCTTCAGTTATGACATGAGGTACGTTATCAATACGCTTGCGCTCGCCGGGCAAAAATCGCAGCTGAGAGGATACCGCCGGCCTCGCAGCCGGGTAGATTACGAATGCGGGAGCTACTGGGCTATCGAATCCCCAAACTCGTTTCGT
>CAVITM010000116.1:0-7158 GCA_963645455.1 Moraxellaceae bacterium
TGGTGTGTTCAATCATGTGGGACGGGGCTTTTATCAGTTTCAGGATGTGCTGAAAAATCGCGAACATTCTCCTTATCTAAACTGGTTTCATATTGATCTGGGTGGTAATTCCAATTACAATGATGGCCTGTGGTACGAAGGCTGGGAAGGAAATTATGATCTGGTGAAGCTGAATCTCCAGAATGGTGAGGTGGTTAATCATATTCTGGATGCGGTAGAGTATTGGATCGACGAATTTGATATTGACGGACTGCGGCTGGATGTGGCTTATTGTCTGGATGAAAATTTCCTGCGGACATTGCGAAGCTTTACCACAGAGAAAAAGTCAGACTTTTTCTTGTTGGGAGAGATGCTTCATGGGGATTACAACCGGCTGATGAATGATAGCATGCTGCATTCTGCCACCAATTATGAATGTTATAAGGGATTGTATTCCAGCTTTAACAGCATGAATCTGTTTGAGATCAATCATTCCCTGCTGCGTCAGTTTGGACCGGAAAACTGGACACTTTACAAGGGAAAACATCTGTTATCATTTGTGGATAACCATGACGTGACCAGAGTGGCCAGTATTTTATCCAATGAAAAGCATCTGCCTCTGATCTATGCGATCTGCTTTGGCATGCCGGGGATTCCATGTGTATATTATGGAAGCGAATGGGGAACCAGGGCGGACAAGAGCCAGGGAGATCCGGCGCTGCGTCCCTGCTTTGAACATCCTAAGTGGAATGAATTGACCGAATTTATCAGCAGACTGTCCGAGGCAAAAAAGAATTCTGAAGCCTTGGACTATGGAGGCTTTCGTTCGGTTCTTCTTACGAACCGTCAGTGCATCTTTGAGCGGGCAAGCGAGCATGAACGGGTGCTGGTAGCCATCAATGCCGATGAAGTACCTTTTACCTTTCACTTCAATGCAAATTGCGGTACGGCAACGGAACTGATTACCGGACAGCCCCATGACTTTGGCGGCGGCAGCGAGTTGCCGCCTTACAGTGCCGCATTCTGGAAGATGGAGAAGTAGGGAACAAAAAAGTGTAATTTTAGTGGGCAAATCATTTATAAAACGATATAATGCAAGATGATGAAGAAAAAAAGCGATTCACCTTAACATCACATTAGGAGGAACGATGAAGAATTTAACAAAATTTGGTTTATTGATGGGAATGATGCTGGCACTGACAGCGTGTGGACAGGCAGAGGAAGCTACGCAGGAGACAGAGGTTGAGACAGAAGCTGACGCAGAGGCTGATACAGCAACAGAAGAAATAGAGAGCTCTGAGGATGATCAAATGGAAACTGACGCAGAAACGGAAACAGAGGAAACAGATAGTTCTGAGGATGAGCAGACGGAAACTAAAGCAGAGGAAATAGAAAGTCCTGCGAGTGAGCAGACAGAAACTGAGCCTGCAGAGAATGCGTCCGCAGAAGAAGGATCCTCTGAAAATGCCGCAGATGAAGCTGGGACAATAGATCCGGCCGATTATGTGGGATACTACAACAATGACGAAGATGATGTTATGCAAATTGTACAGGCAGAGGATGGCTCTTACAAGATCACTGCTTTCCTGTATAAGTTATGGGGAACGGATGAGGAAGTACTCGATGTTGAGGGAGACAAGCTGGTTTTTGACTCTGAGGATGGAAATGGCGATCCCATGAAGTGGGCGGTATATCCGGAAGATGGCGGACTGACACTGGAAGCAGTGGAAGCCGACTGGACCTATATCAAAACCGGAGATACCTATACAGGCTTTACGCTGGTAGATACTTCTGAACATCTGTAAAACAAGGCCAGATAATGAAGTGCCTGTTTATGATCATACCGCTTTTGGACGGTGAGAGCTGACACCGGCGGATTGACGAAATGATCTCTGGCAGATTTCCGCAGAAAGAAAGGGGACAATATGGTTTCAGAACAAAGGAGCAAATGGATCTTAAGGCTGTTAATTCCGGTTTTTATTGCAGTATTGTCGTTTTTTGTTTTATCGAGAACCGTACCGGAGATGAGTTTCGTGCAGGATTCGTTGGAGAGTGTGGAGGATAGCAGAGATACCGTCATGAAATTCACCGGAGCGACTCTGGCGGCTTCCGTAGCGATTTCTGCTTTGCCGGATGACTTCGCCAGTCCCATCGCGGATTCGTTGGCAGGGATGAATAAATATTTTGTATTTATTCTCATCGTTTTGCTGGTAGAGCGTTTGATTCTGGTAGAGGGAATCAAGCTATCCTTTTTAGCAATTATACCCATTGGCTGCATCCTATATGTCATAGGGTATCTGCTGCAGAAGGGTTTGTTTGTGAATCTTGGAAAAAAGCTGGGGATTATTGGATTAGCGATTGTTCTGGTGATTCCATGCAGTAGCTCTTTTGCAAATTATACCTGCGCAGATTATATGGCCTATATTGATGAGACCATCGAAGAAACGGAGGATGGATCAAATACCATCACGGAAATTACATCTGGGGATGAGGATGATCAGACGATCTTTGAAAAATTATCCGGAGCCTTCAAAACAGCCATTCAAGGGGTAAAGGATCTGCTGAATTATTTCAATAATCTGATTAAAAAATGCATTAATTCCATTGCGATTATGATTGTCACGACCTTTGTGATCCCTATGCTGAATCTGTTTATCTTCAAATGGCTGCTGGGAGAATTGTTTCATATACAGCTTCCAACGGTAGAGTTTCCAAAGCTTCCAAAGAAGCCGGAACCTGGAAAAATAGCGGAAAAGGAAGAAACAGTATGAAGAAGATCATCCTTAATATTTTATGGATCATTGTTGCATTGGCAATTGTAGTAATCATTGCGTGGGGAATCAAAAATAAAAGGAATGATTCGCAGGATTCTTTTTCAGATGGAGTGGGGAAGCTGGATGCAGATAAGATTACTTTGTCAGACAGTGGCATAGAGGTGGATTTTTCGGATGTCATTTTGTCAAAGCAGAATGAGACCCGAAAGCTGATCGTTAGTGAGCAGGAAGGAACGGTATCCATCGAGCTTACCGACCGGTTGATTGATCAGATTGATTTTTCTTTTCTGAAGAAGACACAGACGGTTTCCTATACCGGAAAGGGTTATTTTGTAGTTGATTTAAGTGACCTGGAAAAAGAGGATATTATCGAGAACAAGGAAAATAAGACCATCACGATCAGGATCGATCATGCCTATCTGGAAACCGTAGATATTAATCCGGATGATATTATCATTGATGAGCTGAAGCAGGGGCTGCTTGCCTGGGGCAAGATGAAGCTTACAGTGGAAGAGTACAATGAAATAGAAAAAGAGTTGAGGCAGAAGCTGGAGGATCAATTTAACACCCCGGAAAATGCGCAGGAAGCAGATGATCATGCATTAGAGATGGTGAAAGAGTTGTACCAGGATGTCATAAAAGCTATTGATTCTGAATATGAGGTGGAGGTTACTTTTTGACATACAAATGAACCGGTGGTATAATACGACTAATCTGGAATGGCATTCCAAATTAGTCGTATTTTTATCGGGTGCGGTATTTTGGATGCGGAAGGGAGGCTATTCATGGAATATATCAAAAGAGCGATCGAGGATGTGATCGATCAATCCGCGAAGTCATTTAAGGCTGTTTTGGTTACGGGGGCGAGACAAACAGGAAAATCGACACTTTTAAAGAAGCTGTTCCCTGATATTAAGCAGTTGACCTTTGACGATCCGTTTCTTGAGGAGCAGGCGAAGAATAATCCGGATATGTTTCTTATGTTGAACGAACCGCCTGTTTTTTTGGATGAGATTCAATATGTGCCGTCCTTATTTCGTTATCTGAAGATGTCCTGCGATGAAAGAGAGGAAAAGGGACTGTATTTTCTCTCCGGTTCGCAGCCGTTTAAGCTGATGGATATGGTTTCCGATTCCATGGCGGGACGTATTGCAGTCATAGAACTGGCGCCTCTGTCCTTGAGAGAGATTACGGGGAGCACCTTTGTGCAGCCTTTTTTGCCGACGATGGAGTATGTGAAGGCGCGGAGCAGGAATGTAAAAAATCCGGGAAACATATGGGAAATCATTTGGAGAGGCGGTTATCCGGAACTTCAGAACAAAGAGACAGACTGGGCGGTATACTTTGCGAGCTATATAAAAACGTATCTGGAAAGAGACGTGCGGGAGCTGGCAGCAGTACAGGACCTGGACGCTTTTCGAAGGTTTATGATTGCATGTGCAGCACGAACTGCGCAGATGCTGAATTATTCCAACATTGCAGAAGAGATCGGCAAGGATTTAAATACGGTAAAAAGCTGGATATCTGTGCTGGAAGCGTCCGGTATTGTATATATTCTGGAGCCATATGCTTCTTCGGCATTGAAGCGCGCCATCAAGACACCAAAGCTGTATTTCAGAGATACAGGGCTTGCTGCCTATCTGACCCGTTGGCTGTCTGTTGAGACACTGGCGAATGGCGCCATGAGCGGCGCTTTTTTTGAAACGTTTGTCATTTCGGAAATTCTGAAAAGCTATTCCAACAGAGGCTTGGATTATCGGTATTTCGTATCCTATTATCGTGGGAAAGATAAGAAAAAAATGGGAAAGGACGAGATCGGAGAAGCAGAAATTGATTTTATCATTGAAAGTGATGGCATGTTATACCCAATAGAAATCAAGAAAAATTGCAAAGTGACTGCCGATATGACCGCAGCGTTTCAGGTGCTGGATCAGATTCCGGAGAGGAAGCGCGGAATGGGTGCAGTGATATGTAATTGCCCTGCGCCTGGGGCTTTGCGGGAAAATGTGCTGCAGATTCCATGCTGGTATTTGTGATGATGCGGCACATCGAAAAAAACAGAGAAGAGGTTGGAGGAAAAGCACATGCAGCGCGTAGATATAGCGATTATCGGCACGGGACCGGCGGGGCTGGAGGCGGCCATCACGGCGAAGCTTCGGAATAAACAGATTCTGCTGCTTGGAAGTAGGAATCTAAGTGACAAGATTGAGAAGGCACACACGATCAAAAATTATCTGGGCTTGCCGGAGATCTCCGGGGAGGCACTGCGGGAGGCGTTCCTGGCGCATCTGGCCCAGATGGATGTGGAGATCACAGAGGAGCGGGCCAATTGTGTCTATGCCATGGGTGATTATTTTGCGATTCAGGGGCACAGCGGCATGTATGAGGCGCGGGCGGTGATCCTGGCCTGCGGTATGTCTGCGGCAAAACCGTTGCCCGGGGAGCTGGAATATCTGGGACAGGGCGTGAGCTACTGCGCCACATGTGACGGCATGCTCTATCGCGGCAAGACGGTTGTGGTGATGGGATTTAGTCCGGAGGATGAAAGGGAAGCAAATTATCTGGCGGAAATTGTGCAAAAAGTGGTTTACATTTCCATGTATAAGGGGCAAAATAACCTTGATAAACGAGTGGAGCTGGTGACAGATGTGGTGCCTGTCGGTATTGAACAGGCGGAGCACGGGTATATACTTCGAACGGATCAAAAAGATTTTGCGGCAGATGGGATTTTTATCCTAAGGGGAAATGTAGCTCCCGCACAGCTGGTTCCGGGGCTTGCCATGGAAGATGGACATGTGGCGGTGGACCGGGCACAGCGGACGAATCTGGCAGGATTGTATGCCTGCGGGGATATCACCGGGGCACCGTACCAGTATATTAAGGCAGCAGGCGAAGGAAATGTGGCGGCCTTGTCTGCCGTGATGGATCTGTCGGATCCGGCAAAGGAAAGGAGATCATAGAATGGTAAAGAAAATTTCTCAGGCAGAGTTTGAGCAGGTAAAACAGGATGAGCTGGCAGTGATTGATTTTTCGGCTGAGTGGTGCGGCCCCTGCAAGATGCTGGCACCGGTGATGGAGGAAGTATCCCAGGAGCTGGGAGATAAGGCTTCCTTTTACAATGTTGATGTAGATGAAAATATGGATCTGGCGCAGCAGTACCGGATCGTGAGCATCCCTGCAGTCCTTGTGCTGAAAAAGGGCGAGAAGGTGGATATGCAGATCGGCTTCCAGCCCAAGGGCGGCATTGTGGATATGATCAAGTCCCATATGTAGGACTTACCGCTTGTCCTGCCGCATAGAGGCTCCGGAAGGTTTTGCCGGTGTGCTTTTTGATAAAGGCTGGCAGAAGCGTGGATGAAAAAACGCTTTCGCCTGAAGCTTGCTACTCAACAAACGGAATATCACTGATCTGAGGGTGAATCGTCATAGAGTAATTCGTATAGTACACAACAAAGCCGGGTGCTGATGCATTCGGCTTTTTGACGTTCTTGCGCTGGAGATAGTCGATCTCCAGCTTGTCAGCGTCACGCCCCTTGGAATAGTAGCCGGCCAGACGGGCAGCCTCTTCGAAGGTGCGGTCAGGCAGCTCTTTTCCTTCGGTTTTTACGATGACATGGGAACCGGGCATGCCCTTGGCGTGAAACCACCAGTCACCGCCGTTTGCCACCTTGAAGGTCAGCTCCTCGTTCTGCAGGTTATTTTTTCCGATAAAAATATCAAAGCCGTCGCTGCTCTTATAGTGGAAAGGCTTGCTTTTTGCCACATGGGCTCCCTTTTTCTGGGGGCGTTTCCGGATAAAACCGCTGGTGGTCAGCTCCTCACGGATGGCAGACAGATCCCCTTCCGTAATGGAAATGTCCAGGGAATTAGACACGGATTCCAGGTAGGTGATCTCATCCGCTACTTCGGTGGTCAGCTGGCTGAGGGCTTCAAAGGTTCGCTTCAGCTTGTTGTATTTTGCAAAATATTTCTGGGCATTTTCCTGGGGACTTTTGGTGGGATCTAAGGGAATGGTGACGGGCTCGTTGGTATAGTAGTTAAGCGCCTCTAAGCTCTTTGCGCCTTCCGGCAGGCCATAGCCGTAGGTCTGCAGCAGTTCGCCGTAAAGTCTGTATTTTTCGCGCTTTTCGGTGTCCCGCAGTTGCTTTTTCTGTAGAGCCAGCTTTTTGGTGTCCCGCTCCAGGGCGGTGGCTACAATGTGGCGCAGATCAACGGATCTCTGGCGAATGCGGGTGTAGCGATCCTTGTCTGCGTAAAAACGCTCCAGAAGCTGGCAGATGGAATCGCAGGGCTCACAGGTAAAGATAGGATCATCGCTGTATTCACGGAGCCTGATAGCAGAAAATTCGATGGGCTCGGTGTTCTTTTTGATCATGCAGGGCGAAAAATTCCCTTCCTTTATATC